>NZ_JBHWZO010000317.1:0-6581 GCF_042728455.1 Promicromonospora sp. NPDC060204 | reverse complement strand
GCCGGGTGGGACAGGCCCCACCCGGCCGTCGCCCTGGAACATACTCAGGCGTTGCGGTCGCTGACCCGCAGCGTGCCGTTGACGCTGTCCGGGAAGAATCCGCCCTCGCTCACCTGGGCCGGGTTCAGGTAGACGATGTTGAGCACCTGGCCCGGCGTCCGGCTGTAGGCGACGCCGTTGACGTCGGCCGGTACGAGGTTGGCGTCACCACGCTTGGTGATCCCCTGGTCCACGTCGGTCCTGCCGTCGAGGCTGTCCCGCGCGGTGGAGATGGCGTTGGCCTCGTCCGCGAGGCCCTTCTCGAACAGAGCGCTGCGGACCACCCCGGCGTGGTAGGCCTCGACGGCGAGGATGCCCGCCGCCGCCTCCAGGTATGTCTTGTTGGTGATCAGCGGCGCGGCACCCTTGTACGCGGTGACGCCGACGTCCTCGAAGATGTAGGCACCGAGCAGGAAGCTGTCCTCGTCGGCGAACGGGTCGAAGGACTGGCCCGGGCCGATCAGGCCGGCGGCCTGGGCGGCGGCCGTGAAGCTGTGCTTCAGGTCGATGTTGGGCTGTGCCGTCTTCGACGCGCCGAGTGCTGTCCGGAGGAACCGGACGTGCGCCAGCTCGTCCCCGGCGATCTCCTCGGCGTACTGCCGGATCCGCTTGGACTTGAACGGAACCTTGGAACCACCGGTGACCCTGCCGATCGTTCCCCGTCCCCCGGTGAGCGAGCCGTTGATGCCCTGCCCCGTGGCGGCATAGGAGTAGAACTGCGCCTCCAGGTACTCCAGCTGGAGGGCGAAGTTCAGGATCGCGTCGTCGCTGATCCCCTGGTCCTCCTCTGCCGCGGCCGTCGCACGTGACGGCCCCTGGGCGAGGAGAGCGGCGCCGCCGATCACGCCGAGGCCGCCCACCCCCGCCGCCCGCAGGAAGTTGCGGCGGTCAGGCTGGTTCGCTGTGCTGCGGCCGATCATCTCGACCACCATCTTCTTGCCGAACATCGTGTACCCCTTCACTGTGTGGATGGGACGGCGCACGCCCGGAGGTACGGCGGCAAAGAAGCCCTCGTGACTGCTTTGTCGGGTATTTCTGTGGGTCGACTTTCCGATGCCCCAGGGGTGCGTCCTGGGTTCGGTGCCCGGGTGAATTCGGATTGGTCTTTCGGGCTCTTGCGAGGTGAAACCGTTGGCTGCACAGTCGCAATTGTTCGGATCCCCGAAAGTTGAACCAATGCCGATGTACAAATCCATTAGAAATGTCAATCGTGGCCCGTTCCGGGTGCGCATCCAATGAGTCTCGCCGCGGCCTATGAGACCTGGGTCAGTGGACACCCGCTCGAGATCAGGGATGTTCGGCAGGATCCCGCATTCAGCGGACGTGCGTGGGACACGGCCGCACGCCCCACACTGGTGACGGGCATCGACAGCGGGCCGGTCCGGGTCGAGGTCGGTCTTTTCCGAGCGCCGCTCGACGTCGAGGGCGAAGGGTGGGACGAGGCCGCCGAGGTCAGCGTCCTCGCCGGCCCCGGAGGCATGGTCATGAACAACCACCCCGTCAGTCCGGCTCGATGTATCCGGTGATCTCCCGACCTTGCCCGGTGTGGGTCGCCCTCGGCGCCAACGCCTCGTTCTCGGGCCAGTCGAGCGGGATCTCGGTGCAGTCCGCGCGGTCGAACTCGATGACCGTGCCGTTGTCCAGGGCGCTGTACTGCGACCGGTAGGGGTCGTCCACGATCCCGGTCAGCCGGTCGCCGCCCTGCCCCGTGACGAGCACATAGGGCGTGTCCGACCAGCCGGTATCCGCGCTCCCGTTCTCGGAGACCTGGACGCGGACGACGTTGCCCACCCCGACGTGCTGCCGGATCTCGGGGTGCAGCTGCCCGCCCGACCAGTCGTATATGTCCTCTGACCTGGGCCGAAACACCTGGTAGTCACCGTTCACGCGCACAGGCTAGCGGCCCGGTCATCACGCCGTGTTGCCCCGTTCCGTGTCCATACCGTTACTCTTGGGCTCGCCATGAACCTGACTCGTGCCGCCCGCTCGCTCCTCGCCGATCCCCGGCGAGAGTTCATGAGCGTCCTGGCCGTCATGTTCCTCGTGCTCACCGTCGTGGGCGTGCAGCTGCTCTGCGGCGTCCACCTGGACGAGGCCGAGCACACCCACGCGGAGAGCGCCGTCGGGCAGTACGCGGCGTCTGCCGTGGTGTCCGCCGAGGCCGGCGGGGCCTCCGGCCACCACGGTGAGGACCCGAACCACTGCTCGGAGAACCGCACGGTGACGGCCCGGTACGACCGGACCGTGTCGCCCTCCGCGGAGCTGGCCGGCGAGCCCGTCCTCGCCCTGCAGTGGCTGGTGCCCGACCTCGCGCACCCTAAGCACGGGAACGCCTCCGGCGTGGCCGTGGCAGCCGCCCCGTCGCTCCACGCCCTCGGGATCTCCCGGACGTAGACCGCCACATCCCGTCGACACCGCCCCACCTGGGGTGTCGACCGGTTTCGCGCGCCCCGAACCCGGGGCCGCGTGTGGTTCTACTCCGATCCGAAAGGTCCCAGCTTTCATGGAGCCCAGCTACACCCCCGACCCGGCCGTGCGCGGCCGTGGTCGCCACCGGGCGGTCCGCCCGGTCCTGGCCGACGTCGCCCGAGCCGCCACCGAGCAGGTGACGACGCTCGCCGGGAGGACCGCCGTCGCAGCCGCGGCCGGTTCCGGCGTGCTGCTGTCCCTGGTCGCAGCCCCCGCTCAAGCGGCCCCGGCGTCCGCCGCGGTCAGCACGTCCCTGGCCGGCAAGTCCGTCCAGGGTGCCCTCAACACGGCAGACCTCAACGCCCTGGCGGCGCAGGCCAAGGAGTCCGTCGCCGCCGCGCCGGTCGTGACCGTCGCCAACGACGCCGAGCTGAAGGTCGAGAAGGCCGCCGTCTCAGTCGTCTCCGCGGCCGAGAACGACGAGTACCAGGCGCAGCTCGCTGCCGAGGCGGAGGCCGAGGCGGCCGCGGAAGCCGAGGCCGCGGCCGCGGAGGCAGCCGCGGCAGCGGTCGACCTCCCGGCCTCGGCGTCGAGCTCTGCCGTGGTGTCGATCGGCATGCGGTACCTCGGCGTGCCCTACCTGTGGGGCGGCTCGACCCCGGCCGGGATGGACTGTTCCGGCTTCACCTCCTACGTGTACGCCCAGGTCGGGGTCACCCTGCCCCGCACCTCGTCCGAGCAGCGGTACGCCGGGCCGGAGGTCTCCTGGTCCGAGGCGCAGCCCGGTGACCTGATCTGGTCGCCCGGGCACATCGCGATCTACGCCGGCGACGGCATGCAGATCGAGGCGCCCGTACCGGGCAAGACGGTGCGCTACACGCAGATCTGGCAGTCCAACCCGACGTTCATCCGCGTCCTCTGACGCGCTCCGCGTGAGGGGCGGGCTCCGGCCCGCCCCTCACGTCCCCCAGCCTTCGACCCTGCCGATCCCCAGGAGAAACACCCATGGCAAGACCAACGCGAGCACGCTCCAGGCGGGGCCGGCACAGCAAGGGCAGGCACTCCGCCTCGCCCAGCGGTGCGGGGTCCGCGGTCACGGGGCGGTGGCCGTTGAAGCTCGGGGTGGGGGTCGCTCTCGTCGCCACCATGTCGGTCACCGTGGCGACCGCGGGCGGGCCAGGAGGTGACACGCGCGACCGGCCGGGAGCCGCCGTCGCGCTCACCGACCCGTCGGCCGACGCGGTCGAGACCGCGCGCGACCGGGAAGCCGGCGCATCCCGCAGCCAGGAGCGGGCACCACGCGGCACGGCCGACACCGGCGTCACCGTCCCCCAGGACGCGACGCTGCCCGGCGGGGAGACCGGGTCGGTGCAGGTCGAGGCACCGCCCGTCCTGCCGGGCTGCGACGGCGAGGCGACGGGTGCGGGACTCAACGGCCAGGTGCCCGCAGACGAGCTGTGCGCCCTCTGGGGCGGTTACCCGCCGGTCCGTGCCGATGCCGCCGTCGCGCTGGCTCGCCTGAACCAGGCGTACACCGAGCAGTTCGGTGAGGCGCTCTGCCTCACCGACGGTTACCGCAGCTACGCGCAGCAGGTCACCGCGAAGGCGCAGAAGCCGACGCTGACGGCGACGCCGGGCCGGTCCAACCACGGTTGGGGCCTGGCCGTGGACATCTGCGCCGACAGCTACGCCGGCGAGCGCTGGGACTGGCTCAAGGCCACCGGCCCGGAGCACGGCTGGGACAACCCCGGTTGGGCGCAGGTCGGCGGCTCCGGGCCGTACGAACCGTGGCACTGGGAGTTCACGGAGGCCGTCGCGCAGGTCGGCGGTCACTAGGGTCGGGAGCCTCTGCGATGTCCGAGGGGGCTGCGATGACCGTCCGAGACTTTGACTTCCATCCCGACGAGGACGACGTCCGGTGCTTTCGCGTGCCGGACAGCGGCGTCCTGGTGAACGACTCCGGCTGGTACGTGAGCCAGAGCCTGCAGCCGGTGAACCTCGGGGCCACGGACGACAAGCTCGTCCTCCGGCATCTCGCGTTCTCGACCGAGTGGTTCAAGATCAACGCGACGTACGACCTGGCCGGCGACCTGATGGAGACGCGGCCGCCCGACGGCGCGCCGTTCGCGCTCAACTGCGACATCGCGACCCCGATGGTCCGGGTCGGCGACGATGTCTCGGCGGTCGATCTCTTTCTCGATGTCCTCGTCGGCCTGGACGGCACCCACCGGGTCGTCGACGAGGACGAGTTCGTGCAGGCGTCGGCATCCGGCCTGATCTCGCCGGCGGAGGCGCGCGGCGCGGAGAGCGGCCTCGCCCGGCTGCTGGACTGGCTGCGGACGGGACGGCTCCACGAGCTGCTCGAGAACGTGTCGTCCGCACCGGTGACGACGGCGCCGGAGCCGCTGCCGGTCGGACGGGCACCCCTGAGCGAGGTCCCGTCGGTCGCTCCGGGAATCCGGCTGAGCTGGTCGGGGACCGAGTAGGAAGGGCCCGGCCCTAGTCCGCCGCGGCCGCCTTCTTCCGCCGCCGTGCCCCCGCCGACCGCGGCGGCGTCTGGCGCATGTGGTCCCGCGCGCGGCCGAGGATGTCGGCGAGCGTCTCGACGTCCGCCCGGCTCAGCGGGGCGAACAGCAGGTCGTCGAGGGTGGCGACGTGCCCGGGGAAGACGTCCGCGAGGACGGCCCGCCCCGCGTCGGTGATCGTGACGGTGACGCCGCGCTCGTCGTCCGAGGACTGCGACCGGGCCACGAGGCCCCGCTTCTCCAGCGTCTGTGCCTGGTAGGTGAGCCCGCTGCGGCTGTAGACGACGCCGTCGGCCAGATCGGTCATGCGCCGGCTGCCCGTGGAGGAGTCCCCGAGGGTCGCCAGGAGCTGGAACTGCACGTAGCTGAGGTCCCCGGCGTTCCGCAGCTGCTGCTCGACGGAGTGCTTCAGCAGGCTGCTGGCCTCGATGAGGGCGAAGTACACGCCCAGCTGCGTGGCATCCAGGGGCGGCGGGGTCGAGGTCACGTCCCCAGCCTAGCCAGGCTCGCGAATGCTTCCAACTCGAAGCACTTGCTTCGAATTTGAAGCGGTGCTAGCGTGCTCAGCAGTTGCTTCGAATCCGAAGCAGTCGAACGAAGGGAACGACATCATGAAGGCAGTTCGGTTCCACGAGACGGGCTCCGCCGAGGTTCTGCGCTACGAGGACGCCGACCGGCCGGTGCCCGGCGCCGGCGAGGTGCTCGTCCGGGTCGCCGGCTCGGCGTTCAACCCGGCCGACGGCGGCATCCGCGGCGGCTTCCTGCCCTTCCCCGTGGCGCTGCCGCACGTGCCGGGCTACGACGTCTCGGGCACGGTCGACGCGCTCGGCGACGGCGTGGAGGGCCTCGCGGTGGGCCAGGACGTCGTCGGGTTCATCCCGATGATCGCCGACGGCTCGGCGGCGCAGTACGTCGTCGCCCCGGCCGCCGACCTGGTGGCGGCCCCGACAGGCATCCCGCTGCCCGACGCCGCCGGGCTCCCGTCCGTGGCGCTCACCGCCTCGCAGGCGCTGTTCGAGGCCGGCGGGCTCCAGGCCGGTCAGCGGGTGCTGATCAACGGCGCCGGGGGACCGGTCGGCGGGTACGCCGTGCAGCTCGCCAAGCGCGCCGGCGCGTACGTCGTCGCCACCGCGAGCCCGCGCAGCGAGCGGGCCGTCAAGGCGGCCGGCGCGGACGAGGTGATCGACCACACGACCACCTCGGTGCTCGACGCGGTGACCGAGCCGGTCGACGTGCTGCTCAACCTGGCCCCGATCACCGCCGAGGCGTTCGCCGCCCTGGCCGCCCGGGTCCGCGACGGCGGCGTCGTCGTCTCCACGACGCCGACCGTGACCACGCCCGGCGACGAGGGGCGCGGCGTGCGCGCCGTCACGGTCTTCCTGCACCCCGACGCCGACGTGCTCTCGGGCCTGGTCGCCCTCGTCGACAGCGGCGACCTGCACGTGGAGATCGCCCGGCGCGTGCCGCTGAGCGAGCTGCCGGAGATCCACCGGCAGGCCGACGCCGGGCAGGTCCACGGCAAGGTCGTGGCGGTCCCGCCCGCCGTCTGAGAACCGAAGACCCGCAAGTCCCCTTTGAGGCCCGGGTTTCTTCGCTTTGACCTGTGTC
>NZ_JBHWZO010000316.1:0-6597 GCF_042728455.1 Promicromonospora sp. NPDC060204 | reverse complement strand
CCTCAAAGCGAAGAAAGCCGGGCCTCAAAGGTGATCAGCGAGACACACTGAACCGTCCGGCCGACGGCACGCCCCGTCAGTACAGGCTGATCGCCAGGCGCTTGCGGGCCTTGCTCACCCGCGGGTCCGTGGTGCCGGCCACCTCGAAGAGCTCCAGCAGCCGCACCCGGATCTTCTCCTTGCCGTCGGCGTCCGCCTCGGGCAGCAGGTCGAGCAGGCGGGCGAACGCGTCGTCCACCTTGCCGCCCAGCATGTCCATGTCCGCGACGGCGAGCGCCGCGTCGACGTCGGACGGCGCGGCCGCGGCGGCCTGCCGCACGGCGGCGAGGTCGGAGTCGTGGGTGCGCTGCATGAGGTGCACCTGCGCGAGGCCGGCCGTGGCGTCCGAGTCCTTCGGGTCCTGGCGCAGCGCCTTCGCGTAGGCCGCGGCGGCACCCTCCAGGTCGTCACGCTCGATCGCGTCGTACGCCTCCTGGTGCAGCGGCGGCAGCGGCGGCTCCACCTCGGGCTCCGGCTCGTCGGTCGCGGGGACACCGCCCGGGGCCCGGCCCGTGACGCCGTTCTGCTCGGCGGCGGCCAGCACCTGGTCGAGCACGCCGCGGATCTGCTGCTCGTCGGCGGCGCCCTGGAACAGGGGCAGCGGCTGGCCCTGCAGCACGGCGACGACGGTCGGCACGCCCTGCACCTGGAACGCGGCGGCGACCTGCGGCGAGGCCTGCGCGTCGACGCGGCCCAGCAGGAACCGGCCGCCGTACTCCTGGGCGAGGCGGCCCAGCGTGGCGCCCAGCTCGGCGTTCGCCTGGTCCGTCGGGATCCACAGCAGGATCACCACCGGGTACGTGGCCGAGTCGCGGACCAGCTGCTCGAAGTTCGCCTCGCTGACGTCCACGACGAAACCGCCGGCTTCGGGTGCGCCACCGGGTTCTCCGGGCGGCGGCGCCTGGGGACGGTTGAGGGCGGACAGGTCGACGGCGCCGCGCACCGCGAACTCGGGCTGCGCGCTCCGGGCGGGGCCGGGCTGAGGGGAGGTACTGCTCATGGGGGCAATCCTAATGAACCACGCGATCGATACCCGTCGACTCCGCTCTCGGCGATCACCGACCTACTTGTTCGACACCGCGTAAGGCACCCGGTGGAAGCCCAGCAGGCTCACCTGCTCCCCCGAGTCGGCCGGCGGTACGTACAGCGCGACCATGTCGCGGTAGGCGATCTTCATCACCTCGGTACCCTTGGCGCCGCCCCACAGCGCCTTGGCCGACGGCGTGCTCGGCGAGAGCTGCCACCCCTTGTCCGCCGTCAGGGTCTCCTGGCTCAGCAGCGCCGCCAGCACCACGGCGCCGCCGTCAGACGTGCGGACCGCCTTGACCGGGTCCTTCGTCGCCTCGTAGCCGACCTTGAAGGTGCCCTTGGCCTCCTTGTCCGCCTTCTTGATCTCCGCGAGCTGACCGTCGCCGGTCTTGCGCAGGGTAGCCCGCAGCTCGTCGTCCGCGGCGGCGCCGAAGTTCGCGGCGTACTTCGACTCCTCGCCGGCGTTCAGGACCGACACGTACTGCGTGACGGCGTCCTGCGGCGTCACCTTGAGGCTCGGGTCGTCGGCCGGGACGGCCGGGCTGCCCAGCTCGGCCGCCGCGAACTGCGGCATCGTCACCCCGGGCGCCAGGTAGACGAAGCCCCACATCTTGTACTGGTCGCGGGCTGCGGGCTGCTCGAACGCCGCGAGCAACGGCGTGCCCTTGGCCGGCTGTTCCGTGATGACGAAGCTGCTGCGCGGCCAGCCCTGCTCGGACGGCAGGACGAGCTGCTGCGCCTCCATCGGCATGGCGAGCAGGGCCTTGCCGTCGCCGGCGGCGGCGATCCGCAGCTCGGCCCGGCGCAGCTCGAGCGCGGGACCGGTCAGCCGCTCGGCCAGCGCCTCGGCACCGTCGGCCCCCTTCGCGCCGTCGACGACCCCCGTCACCTGGTCCAGGATCTTGTGCTCCTGGGTCTCGGTGACGACGGCGGCGACGACCGGGGCGTCGGCAACCGGGACGGGGAGCTCGGCGGTGCACCCCGCGAGCAGGAGCGACGTGATCGCGAGCGCCGGCGGTACGAGCCCGGGACGTGGAAAGGGTGGCCTCCGTGAGTTCACGGGGGCCACCCTAACCAGGGCTGACGCGCTGGTCAGCGAAAGATCAGCCGTTCGAGACCGACCACGGCACGTGCTCGTACCCGACCAGGCTGACCTGGTCCTCGGAGTCCTTGGGCGGCACGTACATCGCCACCATGTCCTTGTAGTTGACCTCGACCACGTTGGTCACGTCGGCGTCGCCCCACAGGGCCTGGGTCGTCTTGGTCGGCGGGCCGATCTCGCAGCCCTCCTCCTTGGCGGTGATGGTCTCCTTGCTGATCATCGCCGCCATCACGAGGGCGCCGCCGTCCGCCGTCCGGACCGACTTGACCGGGTCCTTGGTGGGCTCGTACGCGACCTCGAAGGCTCCCTTGCAGTCTTCCTTGTTGATCGCGTCGACCTGCAGCTTGCCGTAGTCCCGGAAGAACTGGCGCAGGTCGTCGTCGGCGAAGTTGCCGGCGTACTTCGAGTCCTTGTCCACCGTCAGCACCGACGCGTACTGCTCCACGGCGGACTGGGGCGTCATCTTGAGGCTCTCGTCGTTCGCCGGGACCGCGGCGCTGCCGAGGTCGGCCTCCGCGAACTGCGGCATCGTGACGCCCGGCAGCAGGCGGACCCAGCCCCACATCTTGTACTGCTCGCGCGCGCTCGACTGGTTGAAGGCCATGAGCACCGGCGTGGTGAGGTCCTTGGGCTGGACCGTGATGGCAAAGCTGGTGCGCGGCCACTCCTGGTCGGAGGGCAGGATCACCTGCTGCATCTCCATCGCCAGGTCCGTCAGCGGTTCCTTGTCCTTGCGGGCGGCGGCGACCTTGAGCTGGGTCTCGCGGATCGCGAGGGCCGGCCCGGACAGGCGCGCGGCGAGCGAGTCGGCGTCGCTGGACTTGGTCACGCCCTCGACCACGCCGGAGACCTTGTCCAGGATCTTGCGCTCCTGCGACTGCGAGACCACGGCCGCCGCGACGGGCGCCTCCGGCTTGGGGACAGGGAGCTCCTCGGCGCAGCCGGCCAGCAGACCCGTGGCGAGCACGGTGGCCACCACGGCCATGGAGCGGGTCGTGGTGCGTCTCATCGATTACCTCCGTCGTCGTTCCCCGTGACGCCCCAGGTCTGGCGCCACGCAGCGGCACGGCTGCTCGGGGTCTCCTGCTCGGGTTCGGGCTCGGACTGCGGCTCGGCGGCCGGGACGGCCGGCATGGCGCCGGTCGCCGCGCGGCGCTGCGCCTGCTCGCGCATGCGCATCTCGCGCCGGGTCATCGGCTTGCCCGACGCCGCGGGGTCGGCCTCGGCCGGGGCCGGTGCCGCGGGCCGCGCTGGAGCGGGCTGCGTGTGCTCGGGAACGGCGCCGCCGAACTGCGCGGGCGCCGCCGGTGCGGGAGCCCCGGCGGGAGCGCCAGGAGCCTGGCTGCGCCGGCTGCGCCGCATGCCGCGGATGGAGGCCGCGGGGGCGGCGACCGGCGCGGGAGCCGGCTCGGGCTCCGGTGCCGGGACGATCGGGGCGGCACCGCCGAAGGGGGCGGGCGCCCCCCAGGCCTGGGTGCGGTCCTCGTGGGGCTCGGGCGTGCCCGGCTCGGGCCGGCCCGGACGGGGCCCACCCGGTCGCGGCGTGCCCGGTCGCGGCGGGCCCTGCTCGGGGCGCGCGCTGCCCGGACGCTCCGGGGCCGCCGGCGGGAAGACCGCCGTGCCGCCGTCGGGCGCGTCGCCGGGTGCGGGTGCTCCGCCCGGTGCGGGCGGGAATCCGCGGGTCTCCTCCGGGTGCTGCTCCGCCTCGCCGCCGTCCACCCCGAAGACCGCGTCACGACGCGGCAGCTCCGAGGACGACTGGCGCGTGCGGACCGCGGACGTCGACCCGTTCTTGCCGTTGCGCTTCTTGCGCCGGGAGCCGAGGAGCATGAAGACGCCGAGGATCAGGACGAAGCCACCGCCCAGCACGCCGGGCCACAGGTACGGCGTGTTGACGGGGCGCGGCCAGGTGAGCTCGAGCGTGGGCGCCACGGCGTCCTTGCCGACGCCCGCGGCCAGCAGCACGACACGGCCGGGCTGCTCGGTCCAGCGCAGCTGAACGGTGGTCTCACCGCTCACCTCGGAGATCCACATGTCGGACCCGGCGGGGTCCGGGCCGGTGGTCGGCTTCTCAGCCGGGGTCTCCTCCGCGTCCTCGTCGTCCGAGGGGGCGGGGGTGCCGGGCGCGACGCTGAGCGTCTCCCACGAGGACAGGCCGGTCACCGAGTCGTAGGGGTCGCTGCCGACCCAGCCGAGCACGTCGACGTCGGACCCGAGCGCGAGCGTGACCTTCTGTCCCTCGGGGACAGTGGCCCGCACGGTCACCTGGTCGTCGACGAGGCCGAGAACTCCGGGCTCCGTCACGACCATGGTTCCGTCACCGCTGGGGGTCGCGGTCGCGACGACGGTGTCGGAATCGCGCAGGACGGTTGCCGTCGCGATCCCGAAACCGATCCCGCCAAGGCCGGCCAGGATCAGGAGGATCGCCAAAAAGCGTTGCACCACCGATTCCCTTCGAAGTGAGGGCGCGAGCCCGTCGATCAGGTGGATGTTCCAGCATAGGGACCGATCACAGAGCACTGTCCAATGACGGGTGTGCTTGTGAGGTTCGGCCGGGACTCTCACTCTTCCTTCACCGAGGTGTGCCTGAACCGCCACGGTGGGAGAGGGGTCCCGAACCCGCGGGCAGTATTCCACGCATTGCGTAGATTGCATCCCACTGCGGAGTATCCACATCCGCACAAGGCACGTATCCTGGGCGCCGGACGAGCCGATAAAAGCCGTCCCAGGGGGGAGCCTGACCCGCGCCTCACCAAGTTCCGACACTGGAGGTCTGCACCGTGTCCGACGAGCGCTCGCTCTTCCCGACTGCCATGCGTGGGTACGACCGCGACCAGGTGCACGCGCACCTGGACCGCCTGAACCACGCGCTCGAAGAAGCACGCCGACAGGTCGAGGCCTCCGACGGTCGTGCCATGCAGCTCACGCAGGACCTCAACGATGCCAAGCGCAACCTGCGCGAGACCGAGAAGCCGTCGTACGCCGGCCTCGGTTCCCGCATCGAGCTCCTCCTGCGTTCCGCCGAGGACCAGTCGACGGACATCATCAACCAGGCCAACCAGCAGGCCGCGGACATCATGGCCCGCGCCAAGCTGTCGGGCGGGCAGGTGCGTTCGCGCGCCGAGTCCGAGGTCGCCGAGATGCTCGCCAGCGCTCGTCGCGAGGCCGAGGAGATCCGCACCACGATGGCCGCCGAGGCCGAGGGCCACCTGCTCGCCGCGCAGCGCCGCGCCGAGGAGCTCGTCGGCTCCGCCGAGCGCGAGTCCGCGCAGATCGCCAGCGCGATCAACGCCGAGGAGAGCGAGCGCCGGGCCAGCCTGGAGCGCGAGCTCGGCACCCTGCGCTCGACCGTGGAGCGCGAGACCACGGAGCTGCGCGTCAACACGGAGCGCGACACCGCCAAGCTGCGCGCCCAGGTGAACGCCGAGACCACCGAGCAGCGCGAGACCGCCGAGCGCGACTCGTCCGCGATGCTCGCCAGCGCCCGCGCCGAGTCCGAGCAGATCCTCTCCGAGGCCCGCCGCCAGGCAGCCGAGGCCTCCAACGCCGTCACCACCGAGATGGAGGACCTGCGCGAGCAGGCCCGCGCGGCGCTCGCCCAGGCCGAGCTCGACATCGCCACCCGCAAGGAGGCAGTCGAGAAGGAGCTCGCCGAGCGGCACGAGACGGCCAAGACCGAGACCGCCAAGCTGGTCAGCACGGCCGAGGAGCACGCGGCCGAGGCCGAGAAGCGCGTCGCCGTCGCACTGGAGCAGTCCGAGAAGATCCGCTCCGAGTCCGACGTCTACGTCAAGGACCTCGTGGCCGACGCCCGCAAGTCCGCGGACCGGATCGTGGCCGACGCCCGCGAGTTCGCGGAGCAGACCATCGACGACGCCCGCGCCGAGGCCGAGTCGAGCCGGTCCGCCGCACAGCACCAGCTCGAGGACCTCACGCGTCAGCACGACTCGATCAACTCCTACCTGGAGGAGCTGCGCGGCATGCTCGGGACCCCGGCGGCCCCGGGCGCACCCGCCGCGACGCCCGCCCCGGCAGCCAAGGCCGCGAGCATGGCGGGGGCCACCCCGGCGCAGCAGGCACGCTTCGCGGTCGTCGGCGACGGCACCGAGGCCGAGCCCGAGGTGCCCGACGCGGACGGGTCGATGCCGGCCTCGATCCCGCCGAGCAACCCGACGCCCGTGCCCGTCGGCACCGCGACCGTCGTCATCCCGTCGGTCAAGGGCACCAAGGCCAGCACGAAGGCCGGCCAGGCCGCCTCCGACTCGGCGTCCTCCCCCGCGGAGAGCGACGACGCCGAGGCACCCGTCTCCGAGAAGGCCGGCGCGTCGAGCTGACCTGCTCCCCCGGCTGGGCCGGGACCGAACGAGGGGCGGGGGGCGCCCACCCGCGGGGGGGGCCCCCCCCGGAGGGGAGGGTTGGGTTGGCCT
>NZ_JBHWZO010000315.1:0-6610 GCF_042728455.1 Promicromonospora sp. NPDC060204 | reverse complement strand
GAGACAGCTCAAAGCGAAGAAACCCGGGCCTCAAAGGTGATGAGAGTGATCGAGTGCGACGGCGGCAGGCCCGCGACCACGGGGACCCACGCCCGGCAGGCCGGTGATCAGCAGGCCCGGCAGCGGCCCGCGACCCACGCCCCCGTCAGAGGCGGTCCAGCGGGATCGACCGGGCGATCGCCGTCTGACCCGCGATGTTCGCGTGGACCCCGTCCCCGCTGTCGTACGGCGGGTAGATGGAGTTCGGGTTGTTCGGGTCGCGCAGCACGGTGTCGAAGTCGAACACGCCGTCGCAGGTCCCCGAGCAGTTGCCGCCCGCCCGGACGAAGTCGTTCACGACCGCGCGCCGCGCGTTCTGCTCGGCCGTGTAGCCGGGACGCGGCGTGATCGGCGTGACGAAGACCTTGATCCCGGCCGCCCGCAGGCGGGCGAACGTGTCCCGGTAGGCCGCCAGGATCGTCTCGGCGCTGCAGTTGTTCGCGAGGTCGTTGGTGCCGTAGTAGTAGATGACCGCCCGGACGTGGTGCAGCGCGAGCACGTCGCGGTCGAGGCGCGAGATGCCGTCCAGGCCGCCGGCCCCGCACGCGGGCGCTGCCGTGGTCCCGGCGATCCCCTCGTTGACCACGGCGACCTGACGGTCGGCGGGCAGCTCGCCCACCACCCGTTGCGCGAGCGTGTCGGTCCAGCGCTGGAACACGGCAGGCGGCGGGCAGCCGGCTCCGCAGCTGTCCGCGCCCACGCCGTCGACCACCGAGCTGCCGTAGGCGACCACCGTGCCGCCGGCCACCGTGCCGGCGACGTCGGGCCCGAGCACGTCGACGGCGCTGACCAGGTAGGTCCAGCCGTGTGTGTCGGGGAAACCGGCGCCCGAGGTGTCGGAGGTCGTGTTGCCGCCGCCCGCCGCCGAGAAGTAGTTGGTGCGGCCGGCCAGGTCGTGGAGCATCATCCGGGTCGGGTTCGCGAGGTAGAAGCTCACCGCCAGGTCGTCCAGGGCCGACGTCGCCAGGTTCACCGGGTCGCTCCAGACCTCGCCGCCGGCCGGGACCGACACCGTGGGCGAACCGCCGAACGTGACGGCGCGCAGGGTCTCGGGCCGTACGGCCGCGCCGCCGGCGCTCAGCCCCGCGGTGGTCGCGTTCACGACGAGGGGAGCCGTGCCGAACTGGTTCTGCAGCCGCACACGCAGCGCCGAGCCGCCCTGCGTCAGCCGGGTCACGACCCGGACCGACCTGTTCTGGAACGTCTCCGGACTCAGCCCGGAGCTGCGCTGCTGCGACTGCGTCCACGACGTCGACCACTCGTCGGCGTCGGGCGCGGACGCGCCGGCGGTGACACTCCCGCCGACGGCGACCCCGGCCGCCGTGACGAGCGTGATCAAGGTACGTGCAAGGTCTCGGAACACCATCGGTCCACCCGCTTCGTTGCTCGAGTCGTCGCTGATCGAGTACGCGGCGCGGCGCCGTGCGCCCCGCCGGGCGGAACGCCCGCCCGTCGGAACGTATGACCCGGGCACCCGACTGTCAACGCTGTCATCGCTGATCGGGTGACTTTTTCGTGGCGGGAGGACGCACCCGCTCCTACGGTGTGCAGGCAACCGTCCCCTCGTGCAAGGAGACCACCATGCGCCGTCGTCGCCGTTCCGCACTCGCCGTCGCGAGCCTCGGGCTGGCCGCCCTGCTCGCCACGGCGGGCCAGGCCGCAGCAAGTCAGGCCGCCGCGAACCAGACCCCGTCCGACCAGGCAGGGCAGTCCGAACAGGCCGACCGGGCCGCCATCGCGGCCGCCGCGACCCCGCTCACCGCGAGCAACTTCCGCTACACGCTGTCGCAGACGTCGTCGTCCCTGATCGGCGCGCTCGACTCGGCCCTGCCGAACGTGACCATGGGCGCGGTGGCCGACGACGCGAACCGCACCCCGAGCTGCGGCAGCGCCCCGTCGGTCACGAACCGCACCGCGTACTACTGCTGGAACGACGGCGACCAGGACACGAGCGCCTGGTACCCGCAGGGCATCACCACCAGCTCGGACGCATACGCCGAGGGCACCTACGACGGCAAGCGGATCAACCTCGTGAGCTGGTACGACCACGCCGAGGACGGTATCGACAAGGGCGTGCGCATCAGCGTGTCGAACCTGTCGGCGAGCGCGTCGGCCCCGCCGTACCGCCACCTGCTGCTGGTGGAGCCGAGCGGCACGACGAGCGCGCCGTCGTTCAAGCCCATCGACATCCATGCGGGCGGCATCATGTGGTACGGTAACCTGCTCTACGTGGCGGACACGGGCGGCGGCTTCCGGGTGTTCGACCTGGACCACCTGTGGCAGGTCTCGACGGGTGAGGCCTCGAAGATCGGCCGGCAGGCGGACGGCTCGTACCAGGCCTTCGACTACAAGTACGTGCTGCCGCAGACCGCGAAGTTCACCGACTCGACGGCGGGCGGGTACGCGCAGCTGCAGCACTCCTCGGTCTCGCTGGACCGGACGAGCACGCCGGACTCGGTGGTCGTCAGCGAGTACCGCAGCGCCGACGACGTCGAGGCCGGTGCGCAGGTCAGGACGATCCGCGTGCCGATCGACTACACGAACCGGTACCTGAAGCCGGCGTCGGACGGGATCATCAAGGCGACCGAGGCCTACCGGACGGACCTGGAGAGCGTGCAGGGCTCGACGGCGATCAACGGGGAGTTCTTCTTCTCGCAGAGCGACGGCGACACCTTCTCGGACCCGAACTCGGACGGTGACCTGCACACGTTCGTCGCGCCGTCGGGCTCGATCGTGCGACACGGGAACGCGCTGACGGTGGGGTCGGAGGACCTGTCCTACGACCCGACGCGGGACTACCTGTGGTCGCTCGGCGAGTACCCGGGCTACCGGTGGGTGTACGCGGCGGACGCGTCGTCCTTCTGAGGCTCCCGCCCCGGCGCCACACCTGACGTGTCAGGCGTACGGGTCACCCGCGTGACCTGTACGTCTGACACAGCAGCCGGACCGGCCTGCGGCGAGTCGCGTGCTGTTCACCGGGTCGGGCCGAACCTAGGGTGGTCCCGTGACGCGTCGCATCGAGGACTACGGGATGGTCGGTGATCTCCAGACCGCCGCACTGATCGGCCGGGACGGGTCGGTCGACTGGATGTGCCTGCCGCGCTTCGACTCCCCGGCGTGCTTCGCCGCGCTGCTCGGGGACGAGCGGCACGGGTCGTGGCGCCTGGGCCCGACGTCGGGCGGCGACTGCACGAGCCGGCGCTACCGCGACGGCACGCTGGTCCTGGAGACGGAGTGGGACCTGCCCGAGGGGCGGGTCCGGGTGATCGACCTGATGCCGCCGCGCGGTGACGAGGCCGACCTGGTCCGGATCGTCGAGGGGGTCAGCGGCCGCGTCGCCATGACCACCGAGCTGCGGCTCCGGTTCGACTACGGGAACATCGTGCCCTGGATCACGCAGGACGGCGACGCGCTGCGCGCCGTGGCGGGCCCGGACTCCGTGCGCATCGACTCGGTGGTCCCGATGATGCGGGAGGGTTCGAGCGACGGGTCGGTGCTGCGCGCGGAGTTCACGGTCGGACCCGGCGACCGGGTGCCGTTCGTCCTGAACTATCACGCGTCCCACCTGGAGACCCGGGACCCGGTCGAGCCGTACGCGGCCCTGCGCGACACCGAGGACTTCTGGCACACCTGGCTCGAGGGCTGCAGCTACACCGGCCAGTGGCCCGACGCCGTGCACCGCTCGCTGATCACGCTGAAGGCCCTCACCTACGCCCCGACGGGGGCGATCGCCGCGGCGGCCACGACCTCGCTGCCCGAGCAGCTCGGGGGCAGCCGCAACTGGGACTACCGGTACTGCTGGCTGCGGGACGCCGGTCTCACGCTGCAGGCCCTGATCGGCACGGGTTTCATCGACGAGGCCCGCGAGTGGCGGGCGTGGCTCCTGCGGGCCGTGGCGGGCGACCCGGCGGACCTGCAGATCATGTACGGGCTCGACGGGCGGCGCCGGCTGCCGGAGTACACGCTCGACTGGCTGCCGGGCTTCGAGGGTTCCTCGCCGGTCCGGATCGGCAACGACGCGGCCAGCCAGCTCCAGATCGACGTGTGGGGCGAGACGCTGGACGCCCTGCACCACGCCCGCGAGGCGGGGCTGGAGCAGGACGACGACGTCTGGCGGCTGCAGCGCGCGCTGCTGGAACACCTCGAGGAGCACTGGGACGACCTCGACAACGGGCTCTGGGAGGTGCGCGGCCCGCGCCGCGCGTTCGTGCACTCGCGCGTCATGGCCTGGGCGGGCTTCGACCGGGCCGTCCGCGCCGTCGAGAAGTACGGCCTGGTCGACGAGCCCGTCGAGCGCTGGCGCGCCGTGCGCGACCGGATCCACGACGACGTGTGCACCCACGGGTTCGACGCCGGGCGGAACACGTTCACGCAGTTCTACGGCTCGGACGGGCTCGACGCCGCGCTGCTGCTGATCGGTCAGGTCGGCTTCCTGCCCTGGGACGACCCCCGCGTCGTCGGCACCGTGGACGCCGTGCAGCGCGAGCTCGGCCAGGACGGGCTGCTGCGGCGGTACCACAACGAGGCCGACGACCAGGTGGACGGCCTGCCCGGCGCCGAGGCGACGTTCCTGGTGTGCAACTTCTGGCTGGTCGACGCGCTGCACGGCATCGGCCGCGTCGACGAGTCCGTCGCCCTGTTCGAACGGCTGCTCGCCGTGCGCAACGACCTGGGGCTGCTCAGCGAGGAGTACGACCCGGCGACCGGCCGGCACCTCGGCAACACACCCCAGGCCTTCAGCCACCTCGGCCTGGTCAACAGCGCGCTGCGCCTGGGTCAGCCTCGCGAGTCGCGCCAGGCGACCCAGTCCGTCACGGTCGACAGGTCGTAGTCCGGTCCGCTCACCCCGACGGTGAACAGCGTGGCCCCGGCCGCCACGAGGGCTTCGCCCTCCTGAGCGGGCGAGCCCTGCGCCTGCACCGAGCGCTCGACCAGGTTCGCCGTGTCCCGCCCGACAGCGGCGCCGTGCTCGTCGAGGATCGCGGACTTGCTGGTCAGGGTCTGCACGTCGCCGAACGCGTGCCAGATGTCGGCGTGCTCGGCCACGATCCGCAGCGTCTTGCGGACGCCCCCGCCGCCGATCAGGACCGGGATCTCGCGCGAGGGCGCCGGGTTGCCCGCCGCCAGCCGGGCCTTGATCCGCGGCATCGCGTCGGCCAGGCTCGCGATCCGCGACCCCGGCGTGCCGAACTCGTAGCCGAACTCGTCGTAGTCCTTCTCGAACCAGCCGGCGCCCAGGCCTAGGATCAGCCGCCCGCCCGAGATGTGGTCGACCGTGCGCGCCATGTCCGCCAGCAGGTCCGGGTTGCGGTAGCCGATGCCGCTCACGAGGGCGCCGATCTCCACGCGCTCGGTCTGCTCCGCCCACGCGCCGAGCATGGTCCAGCACTCGAAGTGCTTGCCTTCGGGGTTGCCCCGCAGCGGGAAGAAGTGGTCCCAGTTGAAGATGATGTCGACGCCGGCGTCCTCGGCACGGAGCACCGCGTCGCGGATCGCGGAGTAGTCGGCGTGCTGGGGCTGGAGCTGGACACCGATGCGGATCGGGCGGTCTGTCATGGCGGCAGCCTACGACCCGCCAGAGGTCCGGCAGCCCATGGTCCGCCGGATCCGATAGCCTCTGCCGCACGTGACACGGGGTGCCCTGCCAGGGCTGAGACCACACCCGTCGAACCTGATCCAGATCATGCTGGCGAAGGGATGTCCATCGTGACTTCTTCCGTTGTCCCCGTTTCCACCGCGACCCCCGCCGACGCCGCCGTCCGCCCCTTCACCGAGGAGGCCTGGGACCGCATCGCGGGCTGGCGCGACGCCGTCGAGCACATGCCGTTCATCGTGGCGCTCGCGGACGGCTCGCTGCCCGCCGCGTCCTTCGCGTTCTACCTCGCCCAGGACGCCGCCTACCTGCGCGAGTACTCGCGGATCATGGCGCGCGCCGCGCAGGCGGCGCCCGACCCGGCCGCGCAGGGCTTCCTCGCACGGTCGTCCGTGACGGCCCTGGAGGTCGAGACGGTGCTGCACCGCGACTGGCTGGGCGCGCACGCCGGGCTGGCGGCCGGCGACGTCGCCGCGGTCGAGCCGTCCCCCGTGACCGCGGCCTACACGGGCCACCTGCACGCCGCGGCGTCGTGCAGCTACGCCGAGACGGTCGCCGCGCTCCTGCCCTGCTTCTGGCTCTACGCCCACGTCGGGAGCGTGCTCGTGGACCTGGCCGGACGCCGCCCCGGCGGCCTCGCGGGCCACCCGTACGCGGCCTGGATCGGCACCTACGGCGACGAGGCCTTCCAGGAGTCGACCCGGCAGGCCCGCCGGCTGGCCGACGACGCGGCCCGCTGGGTCTCCCCGGCCGAGCGCGAGCGCATGCTGCGGGCGTTCGAGATCTCGTCGGTGCACGAGTACCTGTTCTTCGAGCAGGGCCTGACCGCCCCCGCCTGGCCGACGCCGCCCGTCCGGGCCTGACGCGTGTCGGCCTGAGGTGTGCCGGCCTGAGGCGTGTCGGCCGGGCGCGAGATCGTGTCCTGAGGTCGAGACTAGGGGTGACGCCGGCCGCCGGCGTCACCCCACCCAGTCTCTT
>NZ_JBHWZO010000314.1:0-6615 GCF_042728455.1 Promicromonospora sp. NPDC060204 | reverse complement strand
GTCGGCGGGGTCTTTGCCCCACCCCCCCACTGGGTGCTGCAAAAAAATGCGCCCCCCGCGGCAGATCCCCAGATTCTGCCTCGGCCCGCTCGGTTGTTCCCGGCCCACGCCATCTCCCCAGACGAGACGCGGACCGGGAAGTCTTAACCCCCGAAGAGTCCCTCCAGGAGTTCACCGAGACCGAGGGGATCCTCGTTCTCGGGAGCTTGTGTCGGCTCCTCGCTCGGAGCCGGGCTGGGCGACACACCGCCGTCGGGCTGGACCTCGCCCGTCGCGGCGAGCTGCGACGCCTCGCTGATGTCGATCAGGCACAGCCGCCAGACGTCGGCGTCCACGCCCTTCGGGGCCTGCCAGAACGCCTTGCCGGTGAGGCCCGGCGGGGCGGTCCAGGGCGTGCCCGTGCGCTGCGCCACGCAGGCCTCCATCGCGGGCACCTCGTTCGCCTGCGGGTCCTCGACCAGCAGCGGGGCGAGCTCCGCGACGAGCGGCGAGGGCTCAGCGGCCTGCGGCGTCGCCACGGTCTTTCCCGCGACGTCGTGGATGACCGCGCACTCGGGCGACGTGCTGCGGCACCAGGACGCGCTCCACGTGTCCTGGCTCGCGTAGACGAAACCGCGCGGCTCCGCCGTGGAGCGGTCGACCTGCAGCACGCGCATCCACACGCTGCCGTCGCCGAGCACGTCGAACGGCGTGACCGGGAGCGATGCGCCCGCCTGGGGCGCACCCTTCTCGGCACCGGCCCCCGACCCCGGTGACGCGGACGCCCCCTGCGCGTCCGCGGCACCATCGGTCTGCGGGTCGTCGAAGACCAGGAACTGGTCTCCCTCCTCGGCACCCGAGGAGAAGCCGAACACGAGGGCCGGCCCGCCGTCGGACGGCAGGACCATCGCGTCGGACGTGACGCCGCGCCAGAGCAGGGTTCCACCGAGGTTCCCCGCGCGGAGGTTCTGCAGGGCGGTGTCGCCGCCCGCCAGGACCTCCAGGTCTGTGGCGCTGTGCCGGCCGTCGATCTTCGCCAGGGTCACGACCGCCAGGTAGCGGTCGCCCCCTCCGGCGGGGAGGCCGAGGTCGAGCACGGCGGTGTCCGCGTCGACGCGGTACGCCGCGGGCTGTGCCACCGAGCTGACCCCGGGCGCGAGCTCCGCGAGCTTCGTCACCGGGTCCGGCGTCGGCAGCGCGGTGGCCGACGGCGGCGCGGGGTCGACCTCGACCGTCGCCATCGGTTCCGCCGACTCGACGGGTGAGACCTCTACCGGGGCGCTGCTCCAGAGCCCCGGGATCCCCGGGAGCGCGCCCGCCACACCGGCGCCGGCCGTGGCCAGCACCAGCGTCGAGGCCAGCGAGACGCCGGCCCGGCGCACGGTGTGCTTGCGCCGGCTCGACCGCAGGACACCGTCCAGGTCGAGCGTCGACGCGGGCACCGAGGCGTGCGCCGACTCGCGGAGCCGGACGACGAAGTCGTCGTCGGGAGCGCCGTGGGAGAGGTTCATGTTCATCGCGTTCCGCCCAGCGAGTCGAGATCGAGGATCGCGCGCAGGTGGGCGAGGCCGCGCGAGGCCGTGGACTTCACGGTGCCGAGAGGAATGCCGAGCTCGGTCGAGACCTCGGACTCCGAGAGGTCCAGGAGATGGCGCAGCACCACGACGCGGCGCTGCTTGAGCGGGAGGCGCAGGAGGGCGCGCACGACGGTGTCGCGGTCGTCCACGGTGCGCGTGGGCATCCGGCTCGACGCGCGGGCCACGCGGACGTCGTCCTGCGGCAGCTCGTCGGGTCCGGTGAGCACCTCGCGCCGCGTACGGCGCCAGGCGTCGATGCGCAGGTTCGCCAGGACCCGGCGCGCGTACACCAGCGGGTCGCCCTGGCGGGCCTTGTGCCAGTGCCGGTAGCAGCGCTCGAAGGTCTGCTGCGTGAGCTCCTCCGCGCGGTGGGCGTCACCGCTGAGGAGGAAGGCCATCCGGTGCAGTGGATCCTTGGCCTCTCGCATGAACGCGGTGAACTCTTCGTTCTTCGAGGTCTGTGCGTTCCTGCGCGCGTGAGTGGCCCTCGGCCGGTCTGTACGCACGGGGAGCGAGGGTACGTCATCCGGGTCCGCCGACCCACCTCGAACCACAGTGAGCGGTCGGGTTGCGGGGACCGGTTCGGCCGAGCCCTTGCGAGGTCTGTCCTTGGTCCTGCCGAGGGTGCCGTTCGACGTGGCGGCGGGCCCGGGCTGCGGGTCGCGCTCGGTCGTGGCTGCCGGGTCGGTGTCTCCGTCGTCCGCGACCGGCACGATCGCGAGCTCCGCCGCCGACCTCGGCGTCGAGGTGGATGAGGAATCTGGGGTGTTCTGCTGGGTTGTCACGGTCTCCAGGTCGTCCGCAGAGCTGGAGTCGGCGCGCACGACGCGCAGGACCACGGGCTTGGGGGCCCGGGACTCTGGCGCTCGAACACGCGGACTCGTGACTGTCACGAACGGAACACGGCCGCACCGGGACGAAGGTTCCATTTTGGTTCAGAGAAATTTTCCGGGCCGTGCGTGGCCGGGGCAACAGCGCAGTCCGCCCCACGACGAAGCACGTGTCAGACACACAGGTCACGGGGGTGACCTGTACGCCTGACACGTGCTCGTCCGGGGTGGGTCAGCGGCGGAAGTCCAGCGTCCCCAGGAAGGTGTGGAGATCCCGCAGGCCCTGCTCGTCGCCGTCGAACTCGACCACGAGGAACAGGTTCTCGCCCCGGTCCTCCTGGTGGATGTAGATGTCGACCCAGTAGTAGTCGGTCTCCCCGTCGACGTTGTGCGCGGTCGGGATCACCTCGGCGTAGTCGGCGCCGGGGACGTCGATCATCTTCGACCCCGGGTTGCCGGACGGCGTCCACCAGTTGCCGCCGGGCTTACCGCCCTGGACGTAGACCCGCTCGGGGGCCTCCATGTCCTCGGCGGCACGTGCCTTCTCCTCGGCGGTGGCGTCGGTCCACAGCTTCAGCGTCTCCTGGTCGATGCCGGGTTCCACGTGCGTGACCCTGGTCCCGGTCCACTCCACGCCCGGCGAGAACTCGCCCTCGGTCTCCTTCGAGGTCCAGCCCTCGGGCACCGCGAACGTCAGGCCGTTGTGCTCGGTCCGGACCCAGTCGGCCGGGATCCCGCGCTCGATGGCGTCGAGCACCGGGGCCGAGAACTCCGGCAGGTACCAGTCGGGCTCGCCCGCCTCCTTGAGCCAGAGGTTCCCGACGAAGTTGCGCAGCATCTCGTCACCCTCGGCGTTCGCCGTGAACCGGGTGTCGATGATCCAGCCCTCGTCGCCGCTGCGGATCGTGATGGTCGCGGGCCGCACCTTGCCCTCGCGGGCATGCTGCTCGATGACCACGAGGTCGGCGCCCTCGATGTCGAGCGTCGTCGCCCCCGAGTCCTTCGCAGGAGCCTTCCAGCCCGCGACGTCGAACACGTTGCGCAGCTCGATCGTGGCGTCCATGTCGTCGATGGTGCCGTTCTCGCCCATGCCGTAGGCCTCCGGGTGGTCCGGGGCGAGCCAGCCGGCCAACCCGCCCGCGTTCACGTCGCCGACGGCGATCCAGCCGCCCGGCGGGACCTCGTACCAGAGCCCGCCGAGGATGTAGGGGGCGGCGCCCGGGCCCTCGACCACGCCACGCTCGACGTCGGGGAGCACGGGCAGCGTCCCGCCGCCGGTCTCCAGGTAGGTGGTGGGCACGTCGCTCGGCTCCGGCGTCGGCTCGGCCGTCGGCTCCGGCGACGGCGAGTCGGTGGACGGGGCCGACTCGCTGGTCGTCTTCACGGTGCCGGGCAGGGGCCCCTGCCGGTCGCCGTAGATCGCCCCGGCGACGCCGATACCGGCGCCCGTCAGCACCACCGCGGCGACGCCGGCCGTCACCGTGGTCACGACCCGGCGCCGGCGTACGGTCCGCACGGCCCGGGTCGCCATGGCCACCGCGTCGAGGCCCTCGGGCGGCTCGACCGTCGAGCTGGCGGCCCGCAGGTCGGCGAGCACCGCGGCGTCCTTCTTGGCGTGGATGTCGTGCACGTTCACGATCGGCTCCCTTCGCGACCGGGCACCACGAGGGTGCGGAGGCGCTCCAGGGCGCGTGAGGCGGTGGACTTGACCGTCCCGGTCGAGATGCCGAGCTCCGCGGCCGTCTCGGCCTCGGACCGGTCGAGCAGGTAGCGCAGCACCACCACCCGGCGCTGCTTCACGGAGAGCGCCAGGAGCGCGCGGACCAGGCGGTCGCGGTCGGCCAGCCCGGCGTCCGACGCCGGGGCGCTCCTCTCGCGCAGGCCGAGCGCGGGTTCGTCGGTGAGCACCTCGCGGCGCGTGCGGCGCCACGTGTCGATACGGGCCGTCGCCAGGACGCGGCGGGCGTAGGCGAACGGGTCGCCGTCGCCCACCTTCTTCCACGCCTTGAACGTGCGCTCCAGGGCGAGCTGCACCAGGTCCTTCGCGCGGTGCTCGTCGCCGCACAGCAGGTACGCGATGCGGTACAGCGCGGGGGTGTTCGCCTGCGCGAACGCCGTGAAGTCGGCGACCGGGTCGAGGCTGCTCCGGACGACGGGGATCTCGCCGGTGCCCTGCTCGGGTTCCAGGGTCACCGCCACCTCGCTCATCCGGTACACCACCGGGTGGTGTGGCCGGCGTGCCCCGGCGTGCGTTCACGGCGCCCTGCGCGCCGCATCGTGTGCGTCATGCACCTTAGACGCAGCCGGGGCCCACCGGGGTTCCGTCCTTTCCGAACGGATCCGTGTCAGACGTACAGGTCACCCGGAGGACCTGTACGTCTGACACGGGGTCAGAGCACGTGCGCCAGGAAGTCCTTGGTGCGCTGCTCCTGCGGGTCGTCCAGCACCTTGCCGGGCGGGCCCGACTCGACGATGACGCCGTCGTCCATGAACACGACGTGGTCGGCGACCTCCCGGGCGAACCCGATCTCGTGCGTCACCACGATCATCGTCATGCCGGACCGCGCCAGGTCCTGCATCACCGACAGCACCTCGCCCACGAGCTCGGGGTCGAGGGCCGACGTCGGCTCGTCGAACAGCATGAGCTCGGGGTCCATGGCGAGCGCCCGGGCGATGGCCACGCGCTGCTGCTGGCCGCCGGAGAGCTGCGCCGGGTAGTGGTCCATCCGGTCGGACAGCCCCACCCGGTCGATCAGCTCGACCGCGCGCTGCCGCGCCGCCTTCTTGGAGAGCCCCCGCACCTGGACGGGCGCCTCCATGATGTTCTCGAGCGCCGTCATGTGCGGGAACAGGTGGAACCGCTGGAACACCATGCCGATGCGCGAGCGCTGCTTCGCGACCACCTTGGGGTGGAGCCGGTGCAGCACGCCCTTGGCGTCCTCGCGGTAGCCCATGAGGTCGCCGCCCACGACGACGGAGCCGCCGGTGATCTCCTCCAGCTCGTTGATGCAGCGCAGGAGGGTGGACTTGCCGGAACCGGACGGCCCGAGGATCACGGTGACCTCACCGCGCGCGACGTCGAGGTCCACGCCCTTCAGCACGTGCACGGCGTCGTGCCCGTGACCGAAGACCTTGTGCACGGCACGGACGGACACCATGTCCGTGGTTCGCGCCGGGACGGCCGTGGCGTCGGTGGGGGCGCTCATGGTGTCACGTCCTTGTTCACGTCGTCCTGCACGGTCCCGGCGGCGGCGATGGCGGCCTGCCTGCCACCGGCCGGGCCCTTGCCCCGGCCCCGGCGGCGGGTGGTCGTCCCGAACCCGCGCCCGTAGTACTGCTCCAGGTAGTGCTGGCCCACCATCAGGATCGAGGTGATGAGCAGGTACCAGAGCGCCGCGATGACCAGCAGCGGGATGGGCAGGAAGGTCCGGTTGCCGATCGCGCTGGTCGCGTAGGTCAGCTCGAACGTGAGCGGCACGGCGACCACCAGGGAGGTGGTCTTGAGCATCGAGATGGTCTCGTTGCCCGTCGGCGGCACGATCACGCGCATGGCCTGCGGCAGGACCACGCGGCGCATGATCTTGCCGTCCTTCATGCCCAGCGCCTTGGCGGCCTCGGTCTGCCCC
The DNA here is from genome assembly GCF_042728455.1 of Promicromonospora sp. NPDC060204. Taxonomy (NCBI): domain Bacteria; kingdom Bacillati; phylum Actinomycetota; class Actinomycetes; order Micrococcales; family Promicromonosporaceae; genus Promicromonospora; species Promicromonospora sp. NPDC060204. The sequence continues at coordinate 603 of NZ_JBHWZO010000314.1, read as the reverse complement.
GGGTCCACGGAGGTCAGGCCCGCGCGCACGATCTCCGCGAGGTAGGCCGACTCGTTGAACGCCAGGCCGAAGAGCGCCAGCCAGAACGCGGTGAGCACCTCGTCGGTACGGAAGGAGAAGAACTCCGGCCCGAAGGGGATGCCCAGCGACAGCCGCGGGTACAGCACGGCGAGCAGGCCCCAGAAGATGAGCTGCGTGTAGATCGGCGTGCCGCGGAAGAACCAGATCCAGGCCCAGCTCACCGAGCGCATGACCGGGTTGTCCGAGCGGCGCATCATCGCGAGCGCGACGGCGAGCACCACGGCGATCGCCATGGAACCGAACGTGAGCACCAGGGTCCACAGCACGCCGCGGATCACCACGATGTCCCGCAGGTAGAGCCAGACCACGTCCCAGCGGAAGTTCTCGTTCGTGATCAGGGCGTTGGCCGCCATGGCGGCCAGGATCAGCACGGCCACCGCTGCGACGAGGCGGCCGGGACGCGGCACGGGCCGCGCGTGGATGCGGTTGGGCACAGGGTCGCTGCCCGACGCGGAGGTCTGCGTCGTCACGTCACCCTTCCTTCCCTCTAAAAGTTGAGTGCACGGTACCCGTGGTCCGCGC
>NZ_JBHWZO010000313.1:0-6619 GCF_042728455.1 Promicromonospora sp. NPDC060204 | reverse complement strand
CTTCTACCCCGTCATTCGGCCCGGAATCACGCGCATTTCGGGCCGGATGACGGGGTAGAAGCGCACCATCGGCGCATCGCGGCGGGGGGGGGCGGGGGGCGGGGGCGGGGGGCGGGGGCGGGGGCCCGGTTAGCGGGCCAGGCGGTCGACGATCGTGCCGTAGAGCCACGGCGCGCGCGCCGCGGCGGGCACGATGGCGCCGCGGGCGGGGCTCTCGGCCCAGGCGAGCAGCCCCGAGGTGAGCACGCGGTAGTCGCGGGTCACTGTCCGCCAGGCGCGCTCGTACGCGGCGGGGTCCTCCAGGTGCCGGACGGCGGCGTCGGCCTGCGCGAGGCCGACCCGGACCCCCTCGCCCGTCAGCGCGTCGACGTACCCCGACGCGTCGCCCACGAGCCGCACCCGTCCGGTGCTGCGCCGCCGCGACCGGCGGCGCAGGGGGCCCGCGCCGAGCACCGTCCCGGCCGGCTCGGCTCCGGCGAGCCGGGCGGCGAGCTCCGGGAACTGCGAGCGCAGCAGCGTGTCGAACCCCGCGCCGGTCACGGTGCGGGGCGCGAGCAGCGCGACGCCGACGACGCCGGCGGCGACCGGCGTCACGTAGGCCTCGGCGTGCGGCGACCAGTGCACCTCGACGAGGTCGGTCCAGGGCGCCACAGCGAAGTGCCGGCGCAGGCCGTACCGGTGCCGGGCCGGCGGCCCGGCTCCCCGTCCGGCGTCTCGCCCGGCCCCTTGCACGACCCCCGACCCGGCCCGGCGCCCGGGCTGGACGTCGAGCCCGGCCAGGCGGCGGACCGTCGAGTGCAGGCCGTCGCAGCCGAGCAGCCAGCGGGCGCGCAGGGTGACAGGCTCGCCCGCTGCGCTCGGCCCGCCCGGCGCGCCCGCGCCACCGTCGGCCGTCGTGTCCCCGGCCGTGTCCCCAGCCGCATCCCTGGCCGTGTCCCCGCCCACGCCGTTGGCCGCCCCGTTCCCGCTCGCCTCACCGCCCACGCGGCCTGCGCCGCCCGCGCGATCCACACCACCCCCGCGGCCGGGCGTCACCTCGATCTCGACCCCCGCGGCGTCCTGCCGCAGGGCGGTGACCCGCCCGTACGTGCGGCGCGCGCCGACGTCGGCGGCCCGCGCCCGCAGGGCCTCGTGCAGGGCGGTGCGCCGCACGCCCCTCCCGGGTCCGGCGGTGAACTCGTGGTCGGCGTGCCGCCCGGGCGCGCGGTAGCTGATCCCGGTCAGCACGTGGCCCGGCGGGTCGGCGCCGAGCGCCTGCACGGCCCGCAGCGCGCCGGGCAGCAGGCCCTCGCCGCAGGCCTTGTCGAGGGTGCCGGCCCGGTGGTCCACGACGAGCACGTCGAGCCCCGCGGCGCGCGCGTGCACCGCGGCGGCCAGGCCGACGGGCCCGGCGCCCACCACCAGGACGTCCGCGTCCGCGGCGGCCCGGCCCATGCCGCTCACCCCACCCCGGGCACGGCCTGCCGGAGCGCCCGGTCCTCGGCCGGGATGCGGAACCGGGCGAGCAGCACCGCGTTCAGCACGGTGAACGTGAGGGCCGTGACCCAGCAGGTGTGCACCAGCGGCAGCGCGATCCCCTCGACGACCACGGCCACGTAGTTGGGGTGGCGCAGCCACCGGTACGGCCCGCCGGTCACGAGCGGCAGGTCCGGCACGACGATGATGCGGGTGTTCCAGCGGTGGCCCAGGGTGGAGACGCACCACCAGCGCAGCGCCTGGCTCGCGAGCACGAGCACGAGCATGGGCCAGCCCAGCCACGGCAGGAACGGGCGGTCGGCGAGCACGGCCTCCGCCACGCACGCCACGAGCAGGCCGGTGTGCAGCGCCACCATCGCCGGGAAGTGCCCCCGGCCCGACTCGACGCCGCCGCGCTCGAACGACCACCGCGCGTTGCGGGTCGAGACGACGAGCTCGGCGAGGCGCTCCACGCCCGTCGCCGCCACGAGTGCGATGTAGAACCCGAGCACCTCAGCTCCCCTCCAGCCGCAGCAGCACCAGCTCGCACGACACCCCGGGGCCGAACGCCATGAGCACGGCGGGCGTGCCGGGCGGTGCCTCGGCGGCCTCCAGGGTCCTGGCCAGGACGTCCAGCACGGACACCGAGGAGAGGTTGCCGGCGCTCGCCAGGCTCGCCCAGCTCTCCCGGACGGCGTCCTCCGACAGCCCGAGGGCGTCCCGCACCGCCTCGATCACGCGCGGCCCGCCCGCGTGCACCACCCAGGTGGGCACCTGGGCCGGAGTGAGGCCGTGGTCGGCCAGCAGCCCCTTCACGTCGGCGAGCAAATGTGCGCCCAGCAGGTCGGGCAGGTCGGCCGAGAGGACGATCGCGAACCCGGTGTCCCGCACCTCCCAGCCCAGGGCGTCCGTGGTGCCCGGGTAGAGCTGCGAGCGGGTGTCCAGCACGCGGGCCGTGCGGCGTCCGCCCTCCGCGCGCGCCAGCGGGTGGTCCGCGCCCACGACGACGGCCGCCGCCGCGCCGTCACCGAACAGCCCCGACGCCACCAGGTTGGCCGCCGAGTCGTCGCGGTGCTGCAGCGTGAGGGAGCACAGCTCGACCGCGACCAGGAGCGACACGTCGCGCGGCCGGCCCAGCAGGTGGTCGTGCACCCGCGCCAGCCCGCCCGCACCGCCCGCGCAGCCCAGGCCGAACGACGGCGTGCGCCGCACGTCCCCGCGCAGCCCGAGCCGCTCGGACAGGAGCACGTCCAGCGACGGCGCAGCCACCCCCGTCACCGACGTGGCGAACACGTGGTCGACCTCCCCCGGCTCGACCCCCGCAGCGGCCAGCGCCCGGCGGCAGGCCTCCTCCGCCAGGAGCGTGCCCTCCCGGACGAACACCGCGTTGGTCGCGCCCATCGACCCCAGGTTCGCGTACTCCTCCAGCGGCAGCACCAGGTGCCTGCTGCGCACGCCGGCGCTCGCGTGGAGCCGACGCAGCAGCGCGGCCCGCGACCGGTCCGGCGTCACCAGGGGCGCCACGGCCTCGGTGATCGCCTCCTGGGCGTACACGTTCGGGGGCAGGACCGCCTCGACCGCAACGACGCGCGACACGTAAGCATCCTGACCCAGGACCAGCCCAGCCGCGCGGGGAGCGCCCACCAGGACTACCGTGCCGCCCATGATGACCGGCACCGGCGCCCGCCGCCTCGGCCGTGGCCTCGTGCTCGCGAGCCACCCCGCCCCCGCCGTCGTGGTCACCGCCCTGGCCGCCGGGCTCGCCGCCGCCCTCGGGTCGCCGGCCGGCGTCGTCACGCTGGTCGCCGTGGCCGTCGGCACCGGCCAGCTCTCGGTCGGCTGGTCCAACGACTGGATCGACGCCGCCCGCGACCTGGCCGTGCACCGCGCCGACAAGCCCGTCGTGCAGGGGCTCGTCACCGCCGCCACCCTGCGCGGCGCCGCGTTCGCGGCGCTCGCCGTCTGCGTCGTCGCGTCGCTGGCGGCGGGCCTCGTGGCCGGGGCCGCGCACCTGGTGGCCGTCGCCGGGGCGTGGGCCTACAACGCCCGGCTCAAGTCCACCGCCTGGTCCTGGCTGCCCTACGCGCTCTCGTTCGGGCTGCTGGCGGTCTTCGTCGTGCTCGCCGCGCCCGGACCGAGCGTCCCCGCCGCCTGGGCGGTGCTCGCCGCCGCGCTGCTCGGCGTGGGCGCGCACGTCGCCAACACCCTGCCCGACCTCGAGGACGACGCCGCGACCGGCGTCCGGGGCCTGCCGCACCGGCTCGGCCGCCGGGCGTCCGGCGTGCTCGCGCCCGCGCTCCTGACCGCGGCGGTCGCCGTCGTGGTCGTCGGGCCGGCCGGCCCCCCGGCACCCGCGGCCTGGGCCGGCGGCGTGCTCGCCGTCGTCCTGGCGGCGGGTGCCGGGGTCGTCGCCGTGACCCGGCCCCGCAGCCGCGCGCCGTTCGCGCTCAGCCTCTGCGTCGCCGTGGTCTGCGTGGTGCTGCTGGGCCAGGCCGCGCCCGACATCGCCGTGAGCCCCGGCGCATAGTGTGAGAGTCTGACGATGCGGCCTGGCAACGAAGGTAGGTCCGATGAGAATCTCGACGTCCCCCCATGACCTCGCACGCCGGGCGGCCGTCGTGCTCGGCTCCGGCCTCGAGGCCAGCATCATCTTCCGCGAGCACGGCGTGTCGGTCGCCGCGGGCAGCAGCTCAGCCGCCGCCGGCCGGTGCGACCAGGCAGAGGCCCGGGCCGAGACCGGACCCTGCGTCGACTCCATCGATCTGGGGACGGTCCAGGTCGTGCCGGTCGTCGCCGACACGATGGGGTGGCACGCCTGGCGCGCCCAGACCCTCAGCGAGGGCTTCGTCTCCGCGCTCGCCGTCCCGGCCTTCGTCAACGACGACATCGCCGTCGCGCTGAACCTCTACTCCCGCGCGCCGGACCCCTGGAACAACGAGCTCCTCACCGCCGCGGACGGGTACGCCCAGCTCGCCGCGTCCCTGGTCGGCCTGCACCTGGAGCTCGCCGAGCTGGAGGACGCCACCGCGGGTCTCTACCGTCAGCTCTCCGACACCGCCGCGATCGAGCGCGCCGTCGGGGCCGTCATGCACTCCAACGACACCAGCGAGAACGAGGCGAGGCGGATCATCGAGTCCGCCTCCAGGAACCGCAACGTCACACAGCGGGACGTGGCCGAGACCATCCTCCGCGCCCTGGTCGTCACCGACGTGCCCCCACCCGAGGAGGAGCCCGGCACCTGAGCGACGCCCAGGTGCCGGGCCCCCGGACCGGTCAGACCTCGTTCAGCCGGGGCACGACCTTCTCGGCCAGCGCCGTCGCCCACGGGACCGGGTTCTCGTACGGCGTCGGCATCAGGCCCACCAGCGAGACGCCCAGCGCACGATACCGCTCCATGTCCTTCAGGAACGCGTCCGTGTCACCGGTCGCGTCGCCCTGGTACAGCATCGTCTTCTCGATCGCGTCGTAGTCGGTGCCGAGGCGCTCGCAGTGCCCGCGCAGCACGTCCAGCTTGTGCGCGACCGTCTCCAGCGCCTCGTCGCCGGGCCCGCCGAACAGGTTGCACGCCTGCCCGTACTGGGCCACCAGCCGCAGCGTCTTCTGCTCGCCGCCGCCGCCGATCATCACCGGCACGGTGCCGCGCGGCGGCTGCGGCAGGTTGATCGTCTCGGCGAGCTGGTAGTGCTTGCCCTCATACGCGCCGTCGTTCTCCGACCACATCTGGCGGCAGATCTGGAGGGTCTCCTCCAGCCGCTCGAACCGCTCCGCCGTCGACGGGAACGGCACGCCCAGGCCCGCGTGCTCCCGGTCGTACCAGGCGGCCCCGATGCCCAGCATCGCGCGGCCGCGCGAGAGCACGTCCAGCGTGGAGACCGTCTTGGCCAGGAGGCCCGGACGCCGGTAGGTGACGCCCGTGACCAGCAGGCTCAGCCGGACGTTCTTCGTGACGCCGGCCAGGTAGCCGAGCGTGGTGTAGCCCTCCAGCATGGGCTCGTACGGCCCGCCGGCGCTGAGCATCTGGAACCAGTGGTCCATGACCGTGAAGAGGTTCACGCCGCCCTCGTCGGCGATCTGCGCGGTCTCGGTGAGGCGATCGGCCAGCGTGGTCTCCCACTCCGGGTGGGTGAACGTGTAGTAGTGCAGCCCAAGATCCATGTCACCGACCCTAGCACCAGGTTGTCATGCTCTGACGCTCATGTCGTGACCTGCCACGGCGCGCCCGCGCGGGGCCGGACCGGGTGAGATCCGGGCCTGTGGTGGTGCGCCGTCCGGACCCGGCGTTGACTGGACGCTGCGGGGGGCTACGCGACGGCACGAGCCGAGGAGCAGTCCCATGACCGACACCGACCGCGTCCCGCCCGAGGTCCTCACCGCCGTCGGCGCCAAGCACCGCGCGCTGTGGGCGCTCGGCGACTACCCGGCAGTCGCCACCGAGGTGATCCCCGCGCTGGGCCCCGTGCTGGTCGAGGCCGCCGATGTGGGGCCGGGCGACCGGGTGCTCGACGTCGGCGCCGGGTCCGGCAACGCCGCCATCCCCGCCGCGCTCGCGGGTGCGCAGGTCGTCGCGGCCGACCTCACGCCTGAGCTGTTCGACGCCGGGCGCGCGATCGCCGCGGCGCGGGGCGCCCAGCTCACCTGGGCCGAGGCCGACGCCCACGCACTCCCGTACGACGACGGCGCGTTCGACAAGGTGCTGTCCTGCGTCGGCGTCATGTTCGCCCCGTTCCACCAGACCGCCGCGGACGAGCTGGTCCGGGTGACGCGCCCCGACGGGACGATCGGCCTCGTCGCCTGGACGCCGGCCGGGTTCATCGGGCAGATGTTCGCCGCGATGAAGCCCTACGCCCCCGCTCCCCCGCCGGGCGCGCAGCCGCCGCCGCTGTGGGGCGACGAGGAGCACGTGCGCTCGCTGCTGGGCGACAGTGTCACCGACGTGCGCGCCGAGGTGCGGTCGCTGCCCGTCACGCGGTTCGCCACGGGCACCGAGTTCCGCGAGTTCTTCAAGGCCGTGTACGGCCCCACCATCGCGGTGTACCGCAACGTGGCCGACGACGCCGCGCGCACCGCCGAGCTCGACGGCACGCTCCTGGACCTGGCCGCCCGGTTCCAGGGCCTCGACGGCTCGATGGGCTGGGAGTACCTGCTGCTCCCCGCCCGGCGGGCG
>NZ_JBHWZO010000312.1:0-6659 GCF_042728455.1 Promicromonospora sp. NPDC060204 | reverse complement strand
GGTTTCTTCGCTCTGAGATGGGTCAGAGCGAAGAAACCCGGGCCTCAAAGGTGAGGTGGTTACGCCGGACGGCGGCCCGAGCGGAGCAGGCTACGCCGGACGGCGGCCCGAGCGCAGCAGGGCCGACGCCGCGGCGAGCAGCACGAGCATCAGCACGCCGAAGGCGAGCACCGCGGCCGGCGTCGGGACCACACGCAGGAGGACGGCGAGCAGCACGACCGGCAGTGACATGCCGGCGTAGGCCGCGAGGAACAGCCCAGCAAGGGCCTCCGCGCGCGAACCGCCCGCCGCGACGGAGACCACCGTGCCGACCCCCGCCTTGAACAGGGTGCCCGCGCCGGCCCCGGTGACGATCCCGCCGGCCACGAGCACCGGGAAGGTCGCCGTGAGCATCGCCCCGACGATCAGCACCAGGCCCGCGGCCAGGAGCGTCACCCCGAGCGTGTGCTGCGCCCGGGTGCTGCGCCGGCCCGTGGCGATCTGCGCCAGGGCGGCGGAGCCGAACACGGCGAAGGAGACGAGTCCCGCGACGGCGTGCGACGTGACGTGCAGGTCGTGGGCGAGGAACGACGGCGCCAGCGAGGTGAACAGCCCGAACATCGCGAAGCCGACGAAACCCGCCATGAGGGCGCCCGCGTACGGGCCGCGGGATGCGGCGGGCACCGTCACGCGCTGCGGCCGGTAGTGCCAGGGCTCGCCCACGGCGTCGACGGTCTCGGGGACGAGCGTCATCAGCAGCAGCCCGACGACCAGCGCGAACAGCAGCACCAGGTACGGGGTGTGCAGGGGGGCGGGCGCGACGTCGGCCAGGAGGCCGGCGACGAGCGGGCCGAGGCCGATGCCGCCGAGGTTCGCCGCCGTCGAGATCATCTCGGCGTGCCGGCCGGCGGGCCTGCCCGCCGCGGCGCGCGAGGCGGCGTGCAGCTCGGTCATGTGGGCGGTCGCGGTGGCGGTCAGCAGGCCGATGCCGAGGCCCGAGACGAGGCGGGCGAGCAGGAGCAGCCCGAGGTCCGTCGACGTCAGGAAGACGAGCCCCGCGAGCACGTTCAGCAGCACCGCGGGGGCGATCAGGCGCAGGCGTCCGAACCGGTCGGACAGGTGACCCGCGAGGAACAGCGCGGCGATCACGCCGACCGCGTACGCGGCGAAGACGAACGTGACCGCCAGCGAGCCGAAGCCCTCCCGCTCCTGGTAGATCACGTAGAGCGGGGCCGGCGCGCCGGCGAAGGCCATCGTCACGGCGAAGACGTAGGCGATGATCCAGAACCCGCGGGCGTGGTGCCGGCGCGGGCGGGCGCCGCCCGCGGGGAGCGGGGTCTGGGTGCGGGCCGGCTGCGCCGGCTCGGGCAGGGCCTGGATGCCGGACGGCGGTGTGGTGCTGGTCGAGAGTGTCACGACTCGATCGTGCCGAGCCCGACCGATCGTGTCCAACGAATCTTTCCGAAGCCAGTTATCGCGATCTGCGATAGTTGGCTCATGCAGCCCCATCAGCTCCAGTACTTCGTGGCGATCGCCGAGACGGGGAGCTTCACCGCCGGCGCGCAGCGTGCCCGGGTGGTGCAGTCCGCGGCGTCGACCGCCGTCAAGCAGCTCGAGCGCGAGCTGGGCTGCGCCCTGTTCACCCGGGGCCGCCGCATCGCGCTCACGCCCGAGGGCGAGGCGCTCCTGCCCCGGGCGAGGGACGTGCTCGCGGCGCTGGACGCCGCCCGGGCCGCCGTCGCAGCCACGCGGGGGCAGGTCGCCGGGACGGTGAGCCTCGGCATGATGAACCACCTCGCCGGCTTCGAGCTGGCGAGCCTGCTGGCCGCGTTCGGGCGTGCGCACCCCGCCGTGGTGGTGCACGCCCGGCAGACGGCGACGGGCTCGCGGGGCAGCCTCGACGCCGTGCGCAGCGGCGACCTCGACCTCGCCCTCGTCTCCACGGCGAGCGAGACCGTCCCCGGGCTGCGCCTGCGCTACCTGGACGGCGAGCCGATCCGGTTCGTCTGCCACCGCACCCACCCGCTGGCCGGGCAGGGCGCGGTGCGGCTCGCGCAGATCGCGGACGAGGCCTTCATCGACTCGCCCGTGGGCTGGGGCAACCGCGCGGTGGTCGACGCCGCCTTCGCGGCCGCCGGCCTGCGCCGCACCATCCAGACCGAGGCGACCGACTTCGAGCTGGGCCAGGCGCTGGTGCGCGAACGGCTCGGCGTCATGTTCGTCCCGGCGTCCGCCGTCTCGCCGGACCCGCAGCTCGCCGCGCTCGACGTCGAGCCGGCGCTGACGTGGACGGTGCGCCTGGCCCACTCGGCGAGCCGCCCGCTGTCGGCGGCGGCGGCCGCGCTCGCCGCCGAGCTGGAGCGCGGCGGGCGCGGGATACCGGCTACCGGTTAACGCACGGGAGCACTGCTGCGGCCCTGCTCGCGCCCGCTCAGCTCGGCGTCGAGCGTCGCCTGGGCCACCCGCATGCCCTCGGCGTAGACCGGGTCCTGCAGGCGCTGCCACATCACGTCCTCCGGGACGTCCTCGACGTGGCTGAGCACCCACCAGATGTTGCCGAAGGGGTCCCGGACCCGTCCGCCGCGCTGGCCGAAGGCGTTGTCGTCCAGCTCGGTGACCACGGCGGCGCCCGCGTCCACCGCGCGGCCGAACGCGGCGTCGGCGTCCGGCACGAACACGCGCAGCAGGCTGGGCATGGCCGGCCACTCGGGCCGGCGGTCGAACGCCAGCACCACCGTGTCGCCGACCCTGATCTCGCCGTGCCCGATGAGCCCGTCCTCGGTCGCGACGCGCGCCAGCTCCTCGCCGTCGAACGCCTGGGTGACGAAGTCGAGGAACGCGCCGGTGTCGTCGGTGACGACCCACGGGGCGACGGACGTGTATCCGGTGGGGGCGGCGCTGGTCTGCTCGGGCATGACTGGTCCTCTCGGAGGCGGCGTGCTTGATACGGCGACCGTAGTCGGAGAAGAGGTCAGCTTCGGTCCTGTACTGCGCGCGCGGCGCGCCGCGTGGTTCGCGCGGGCAACTATGTAAGGTGCAGGCATCCCCCTCGCGCCGCGCGGACCTCGTGCTGCGGCCGCGCGCGTGCGCGGAACCCGCCCCCTCGTCGAAGGATCGTCTGCCCCACATGAGATTCCGCTTTCCCCCTGGCGACCGTTCCCGCCTCACCCGCATGCCCCGGCCGGGGGTGGTCATCGCGGTGCTCGCGTTCGCGGGCATGGGGGCGTCGTTCATGCAGACGATCCTGCTGCCGATCCAGGCGGAGCTGCCGGTCCTCCTGGGTGTCTCGCGTGACGTCACCGCCTGGGTGATCACCGTGACGCTGCTGGTGGCGGCGATCTGCACGCCCATCTCGGGACGGCTCGGCGACATGTACGGCAAGAAGACGGTCGCGCTCGTGCTGCTCGGCCTGCTGGCGCTGGGCTCGGTGGTCGCGGCGCTGTCGCCGTCCGTGGTGCTCCTGATCGTGGGGCGAGGGCTGCAGGGCATGGGCATGGGCGTGGTGCCGCTCGGCATCTCGATCCTGCGCGACGTGCTGCACCGGGACCGGCTCGGGTCGGGGATCGCGCTGGTCAGCGCGACGCTCGGCGTCGGCGGTGCGCTCGGCCTGCCCATCAGCGCGTTCGTGACCGAGCGCTACGACTGGCACGTGGTGTTCTGGGTGGCGGCCGGGATCGGCCTGCTCGCGCTGGCGCTGGTCGCGTGGGTCGTGCCCGTCAGCACGCTGCGCGCGGGCGGCCGGCTCGACGTCGTCGGCGTGGTCGGGCTCGCGATCGGCCTGACCGGGGTGCTGCTGGCGGTCTCGCGCGGCAACGACTGGGGCTGGGGCTCGCCGCGCACGCTCGGGCTGCTGCTCGGCGGCCTCGTGGTCCTGCTCGTGTGGGGCTGGTACGAGCTGCGGATCGAGGAGCCCCTGGTGGACCTGCGGGTGACGGCGCGCGGCACCGTGCTCTTCACCAACCTCGCCTCGATCGCGATGGGCTTCGCGCTGTTCGCGTCCAACGTGGTGTTCCCGCAGCTCCTGGAGCTGCCGACGGCGGCGGGCGGCCTCGGGCTGACCCTGATGCAGGCCAGCCTGATCCTCATGCCGTCCGGCCTGGTCATGCTCGCCATGTCGCCGATCTCGGGGCGGCTCGCGCACCGCTTCGGGGCCAAGCCGCTGCTCGCGTCCGGGGCCGCCGTCATCGCGGTCTCCTACGTGATCGCCGTCGTGGTCGACCTCGACGTGTGGCACGTGCTGGTGGTCAACATCGTGGTCGGCGTCGGCATCGGACTGGGGTTCGCGGCCATGCCCGCCCTCATCATGCAGGTCGTGCCGTCGCACGAGACGGGCGCCGCGAACGGGCTGAACACCCTGATGCGGTCCCTGGGTACGACGTCGGCCGCCGCCGTCGTGGGCGGCGTGCTCGCCGCGGGCGGCGCGCAGTTCGAGGGAGTCCCGGTACCGTCCGGCGACGCGTTCCGCACGGCGCTGCTGCTCGGCCTGCTCGCGTCGCTCGTGTGCACCGTCCTGGCGCTGCTCATCCCGCGGCCCAAGCCGCCCGCCGACGAGCACCCGGCGCTGCCGGACGGGGTGCTGTAGCGGGGCGCTGGTCAGCCCGCTTCCTTGTACGGCTGTCGGACGCCGAGACAGCATGACGGCCGGGACGTAGGCTGACGGCTAGAGAAGGCAGGGCTCGCGTGCGGGCGTCGCTTTCGAGCTGCCGTCTGCCCTGAAGGATCCCTGTGCCGCTTCCTCATGATTCCGACGCGCCCCTGGAGTTCGCGCGCGAGAGTCACCTTTTTGTCGACGAGTCGAAAGCCAAGTCGTTCCTGTTCGTGGCAGTGGTGGTGCCACCCCATGCGGTCCATCTGTTGCGGAGGGATCTGCGCGCTGCTCGGCCGAAGGGGCGTCGCGACATCCATTTCAACGGCGCTCGTGACGGTGTGCGAAACGAGGTCATACGTCTCCTGGGCGGGCATGATGTGAGGTCCGTGGTGTATCGGGCAAGGGCGGCCAAGGGCTGCAATCCTCGCGAGGACTGCGTTCGCGCGACGGCGCGCTTCGCCGCTTCGATCGCTGCCCGCTCGATCGTGCTCGACCGGGACGAGAGCCTTGAGGCGGCCGATCGACGATGGCTCTACCAGGAGCTGCACAAGAGCGGAATCCGCTACGACCACCTCCACCGACACGAAGAGCCGTTGCTCTGGGCGGCTGACGCGATTGCCTGGTGCTGGCAGCGCGGAGGAGCGTGGAAGGACAAGGTCCGCGAGCTTGTCCTGCGTGCGACTGACCTGCCGTAGAAAACGCGAAGCCCGGGTTACCCACCTGACGGGTAGGCTCCCGGGCTCACTTCTCAGGGCTATTGCCCTTCGCGCTACCGATAATACCGGTCCGGTCTTCGGTGACAACCGCTGGGTGCCCGATCGTTCTGCGGCCCGAGCGGCGGCGCTTTTCCACAGGCCGTACCCGGCCGACGAGAACGACCCAGGGATCCGTGGCAGGCTGTGCGCCATGTTGAGAACGACTCTCGTTCGCGTGTCCACGCACGGTGCGTGCTGACGTGGCGAACCTGTTGATGATCGAGAGCTGGCTCCAGTCGACCGGCCTGATGCTCCCGCCCCTGCTGCGCGACGCCGGCCACGAGTACGTGCTGATCACCCGCGACCCCGGGCTCTACCGGCTACCCGACGGCACGCCCCACCCGGTCCTGGCGCTCGCCGCCGAGGTGGTGGTCGCCGAGACCAACGACGACGCCGCCCTGCTCGCGGCGGCGCGGGGGGTCGCTGCGCGCCGGCCCGTCGACGGCGTCCTGACGACCTGCGACTACTACCTGCCCGCCGTCGCCCACGTCGCGGAGGGTCTGGGCCTGCCCGGGGCGCCCGCCGACGTGCTGCGCACCGCGACGCGCAAGCACCTGGTGCGGCACGCGCTGGCGGCCGGGGGAGTGCCCGACGTGCCGTTCGCGGTGGCCGCCACCTGGGACCAGGCGCGCAAGGAGGCCGCGAGCCTCGGCTACCCGCTCGTCGTCAAGCCGGTCGACATGAACTCCGGCACAGCGGTGCGCAAGGTCGTCGACGAGGCCGGGCTCGCCGTGGCCTTCGCCGAGGCGACCGGGCCGGAGCGCAACACCCGCGACCAGCCGCTGGAGCGGCTGGCGCTGCTCGAACGGGTCGTCGAGGGCCCGGAGTACAGCGTCGAGTCCGTGACCCGCGGCGGCGTGACACGGGTGCTCGGCATCACCGCCAAGTCGGTCGCCGAACCCGGCGTCGAGGCGGGGTCGGGCTTCGTCGAGTCGGGGCACCTGTTCCCGGCCCCGCTGACACCCGGGGAGCGGGAGGCGATCGAGGCGCACGTCGTCACGGTGCTCGACGCCGTCGGCCTGACGCACGGCATCAGCCACACCGAGGTGCGGCTCACCGCGGCCGGCCCCCGGCTGATCGAGCTGAACCCGCGCCAGGGCGGCGGGTACATCTTCGAGCTGGTCCGCCTCGTGACGGGGTTCAACCCGCTGCGGGTGCTGGTGGACCTGGCGCTCGGGCGCGAGCCGGTGCCCGGCCCGTCGGTCGCGACCAGCGCTGCAGTCACGTTCCTGCTCGCCCCGGCGGACGGCGTCGTGCGGGAGGTCCGGGGCGCGGAGCGCCTGGCGGACGACGGCCGCGTGCTCGGCCACGAGACGCCGTCGCCCGGCCGCGAGGTG
>NZ_JBHWZO010000311.1:0-6720 GCF_042728455.1 Promicromonospora sp. NPDC060204 | reverse complement strand
TCGGGTAGCCCGTCGGGGGACTACCCGCCCCGCCGGGGGACGACGCGGGCCCCGCCCCCCCGAGGGGCCGGGCACCGCCGGCGAGAACCAGTACATCGTCGCTAGGACGCCTCGGCGACGACCTGTCCGTCGCGCAGCTCCACCACGCGGTCCGCGCGGGCCATGAGCTCGGGGTCGTGGGTGGAGACGACGGCGGCCACGCCGCGCTCGTGCACCACCCGGGCCAGCAGGTCCATCACCACGGCCGCCGTGCCCGAGTCGAGCTGCCCCGTGGGCTCGTCCGCGAGCAGCACCTCCGGGTCGGCCACGAGCGCGCGGGCGATACCCACCCGCTGCTGCTGCCCGCCCGAGAGCTCGTACGGCCGCTGCTTCGCGTGCCCGCTCAGGCCGACGGCGTCCAGCGCCTCCGCCACCCGCCGCGACCGCTCGCCCTGCGGGGTGCGCCGCAGACGCAGCGGGACCTCGACGTTCTCGGCCGCGGACAGCACGGGCACCAGCCCGAACGACTGGAACACGTAGCCGATCCGGTCACGCCGGGCCGCGAGCACCGCCCGCTCCCCCAGCGCGGTCAGCTCGGCGTCGCCGAGCCACACGCTGCCCGACGTCGGCCGGTCCAGCCCGCCGAGCAGGTTCAGCAGCGTCGTCTTGCCCGAACCGGAGGGGCCGCGCACCACGAGCAGCTCGCCCGCCGCGACCTCCAGGGTCGCGTCCGACAGGGCGCGCACCTCGCCGGCGCCGGTGCCGAACACCCGGGTGAGGGCCTGGGCCCGCAGCACGGTGCGGGCCGGGGTCGTGGTGGTCATCGGTCCTCCTCGGTGGGGGCCTGCGGTTCGGCCGGCGCGGCGGCGGGCGCGGCCGGCCCGGTGGGCTCGGCCGGCTCCGCGGCCTGGCCGGGCGCCGCCGGCCACACGCCCACGTGGTCCGGCTCCAGCGCCAGCCGCACGCGGTCGCGCAGGTCGAGCGCGTGCACGAAGTCCTGCGGAAGCTGGAGCCGGCCGACCCGGTCGACCACCGCGAACTCCTCCGCGACGTGCCGCTCGGCGCCGTGCTCGTCGACCTCCGTACGCCGCAGCGTCTCCGTCGACGTGCGGCCGTCCCGGATCTGGACGGTGCGCGCGACGTGCTCGGACACCGTCGGGTCGTGCGTCACGATCAGCGTCGTCACGCCCGTCTCCCGGTTCACACCCCGCAGCGCCTCCAGCACCTCGACCGAGGTGGTCTCGTCGAGCTCGCCGGTGGGCTCGTCGGCCAGCAGCACGCGCGGGTTGTTCGCCACCGCCACCGCGATGGCGGTGCGCTGCTGCTCGCCGCCGGACATCTCGCCGGGCCGCCGCCCGGCCACGTGGCCGACCTCCAGCAGGTCGAGCAGGTCCGACACGCGGCGCGCGCGCTCCCGCCGCGGGAGCGCTCCGGCCAGCTCCAGCGGGAGGCGCAC
This sequence comes from Promicromonospora sp. NPDC060204, assembly GCF_042728455.1. Taxonomy (NCBI): domain Bacteria; kingdom Bacillati; phylum Actinomycetota; class Actinomycetes; order Micrococcales; family Promicromonosporaceae; genus Promicromonospora; species Promicromonospora sp. NPDC060204. The sequence goes on along the minus strand of NZ_JBHWZO010000311.1, from coordinate 5,285 downwards.
GTTCTCGCTCGCCGTGAGGTACGGCAGCAGGTTGCGCGACGTCTGCTGCCACACGAAGCCGACCGTGGAGCGCTGGTACCGCACCCGCTCGGCGTGGCCCATCGTCAGCAGGTCGGTGCCTGCCACCACGGCGGACCCGCCGGTCGGCGTGTCCAGGCCCGAGAGGATGGTCAGCAGCGTGGACTTGCCCGACCCGGACGCGCCCACGACGGCGACGATCTCTCCCGGCTCGACCGTCAGCGTGAGGCCCTGCAACGCCTGCACCTCCACGCCGTCGGTGGCGAAGATGCGCACCAGGTCGGCGCAGCGGATCTCGCCGCCGCCCGCGGGCCCCGCCGAGGCCGGCGCGCCGCCGTCCGTCAGCTCGATGGTCGTGCTCATCGGGTCTCCCTCATGTCAGTCGTTGCTCCCCATCCGGAGCTGGGCCGCCACCTCGCCGCGGCGGCTCAGCGCCGCCGCCACGCCGACCGCGGCCAGCACCACCACCACGAACCCGGCGGCGGCCGCGCCCAGCAGCAGCGGGTCGTACCTCGCGTCGGGCTGGGTGGGACCGCCGGTCAGGGCGGTGACGTCCACCGCGGCCAGCACCAGCTCCGGCACCACCACGCCGAGGACGGCGCCCACCACGAGCGCGACCACCGCCCAGGGTCCGATCTCCCAGCCGACCAGCCCGCGGCCGAGCCGGGGCGAGAGGCCGAGGGTCTGCAGCACGGCGAGCAGCCGGGCCCGCGCGGGGGCGGCGAGCATCAGCGTCATCACCACGGCCCCCGCGCACAGCAGCCCTGCGAGGAGCACGGCCAGCACGAACGCGACGGCCAGCCCCCCGGAGACGGGCGCCGCCAGCACGGCGTCGGCCTCCTGGTCCGGGTCCTCCACGACGGACGACGGCAGCAGCCGCGAGATCTCGGCCGTCACGGCGGCGCGGTCGGCGTCGTCGGTCAGGCCGACGAGCGCGAGGCGCGGGTAGCTGACGTCGCCCGTGGCCTCGGCGAGGCGGTCGGCGTCGGCGAGCACGAGCGAGCGGCCCGCAGGCAGGCCAGGGAGCTCGTCGACCACGTCGACGACCCGGACGGGCACGTCGCCCTCCTGCGTCCTGAGCGTGATCCCGGTGGTGCCCGGCCCGACGCCCGGGCCCGCCGCGCCGGGCGTGAGGATCACGGGCAGCGCCCCGTCGCCGTCCGCGCCGTCCGGCCCGGCCAGGCCGTCCAGCGTCTCGGGCGAGCCCTCGACGTCCTGCTGCGCCACGACCAGCTCCGCCGCGTCCACCGTCCACACCTCGACCCGGGGCGATGAACCCACGCCCTGCAGCAGGCCGTCGCCGACGTCGCCCACCGGCGACACGGCGGCGACGCCGTCGAACGCGGCCATCTGCTCCGCGACCGGCTCGTCGACCACCGGGCCGGAGACCCGCAGGTCCGCGCCGGTCGCCCGCCAGGCCTCGCGGACCACGCCGCCGGAGACCGTGGAGTACAGCACGGCCGAGGTCGCCGCGACGGCTACCGCGAGCACGAGCGCGACCGCCGGGACGGGGCCGCCGGCGGGGTCGCGCGTGGCGCGGGCCGCCCCGAGGAACGGGACGAGGTCGCGCCGCGGCGCGAGCGCCCGCTCGGCCGCGAGCGCGAGCCAGGGGTAGGCGCGGACGGCGAGCAGCGTGAGCGCCAGGGAGACCAGCAGGGGCGCCGCGGCGACGAGCGGGTCGACGCCGGCACCGGAGCCGGCGCCCGAGCCGGCGACGACCCCGCGCGACAGCAGCAGCCAGGCGGCGAGCGCGGCGCCCGCGACGACGAGCACCTCCAGCACCCAGCGCACCCGGCTCCGCGAGCGGGGCGCGAGGTCCGAGCGCGTGGTCCGCAGGCCGGCGGGCGACGTGGCGAGCGCGAGAGCGACCGCCGGGGCGAGGCCCGCGGCCACCGCGAGCAGCACCTGGGCGAGGGTGACCGGGGCGTCGACGCCGACGGCGGCCGAGAGCACGAGGCCCGCGACGAACCCGGCGGCGGCCGAGCCGAGCCCGACGACGAGGCCCTCGCCACCCATGAGCAGGCGTACCTGGGTGCCGGACGCGCCACGGGCGCGCAGCAGCGCGAGCGCGGACCGTCGCCGGTCGACGACGAGCCGCGCGCCCAGGGCCAGCACGGCGACGGTGGCGCCGAGCGGCCCGACGGCGAGGACGGCGACGATCGCGTCGACCCCGGTGCGCTGCGCGAGCAGGCTCTCCAGGATCTCGGTGAGCCGGCTGGTGGGCCGCAGCTGGAGCGGCGTGGGGTCGTCGGGGCCGGCCGGGACGAGGAACGTCCGCGCCGACTGGCCGTTCATCTGGGCCAGCAGCAGGGGTACGTCGGCGGCGGTCAGGCCGTCGGTGCTCACCGGGTACCAGATGCGGGTCTCGGCCACGCCGAGGGTCAGCGGCGTGATCATGGCCGGGTCCACGTAGGCGGTCGCGGTGCCGAGCAGGCCGCGGTTCGGGTCGGCGATCACGGAGGCCCTGGCCCCCAGGGCGTGGTGCAGCCAGTAGTCGGCGTCGGGGTCGCCGGTCTCGAAGATCCCGGTCACGACGAGGGACGGGTACCGGCCGGCGAGGGCGATGATGCCCGAGCCGGAGAGGTTGTCGTACCGGCCGCCGAGCTCCCAACCGTACGTCTCGGCGACGGCGCGGGACACGGCGACCTCGAACGCCGGAGCCTGCTCCGTGGGCTGGCTGATCGACTGCTCGTCCCCCACGAACACGGGCCCCGCGGTCGCGGTGGGCCAGCGCCCCTCGACCAGCTCGGCGTGCTCGGCCAGGTCCGGAGCCGTCCGGAGCAAGACCTTGGCCTCGGCCAGCTCGGAGCTGCGTTCCGGGGCGGTGTACGCGGGGTCCGTCGAGGTCACGTGGAAGAGCGGAGCACCCATCACGGAGCGCAGCGGCTCGGGGGACTCGGCGCGCACGGCGTCCAGGTTCTCGACGAACGGGGCCCAGTCCGGCTCGTCCGGCACGCCGCTCCCGACGCTGCCCGGGTCGTAGAAGCCCCCGTTCGGTGCCCGGCCGGGGATCGAGCCCGCCACCGAGATCACGTCCCGGGCCGGGCCCGAGGCCGTGGCGGTCTCGTAGACCACCTGGTCCGCGTGCATGGTCGCGACGGCGCGCGGCGCGGTCGACAGCACCCCGGCGGCGAGGAACGCGACCACGCCCAGCGCGGCCGTCGCGCCCCAGGAGGTGCGCAGCTGCCGCCGTGCCAGCAGGCCCAGCCCGGACAGTGCCCCCATCAGCGGACCTCCTCGCGGTAGGTGGTGTCGCGGGCCTGCGCGGTGACTCGCCCGCCCACCCCGATCGCGACCAGGACCAGCCCCGCCACGGCGGCGGCGAGCACCAGGCCGGTGGCCCCGGTGGCGAGGAGGAACTGCGCGGGCGGCGCCGCGTCGATCCCCGTCAGGGTCGCGGCGGCCAGGCCGCCCGCGGCCAGACGCGCCACGCCCCAGCCGGCGACCGCGCCGACGGCGAGCGCCACGATCCCGACGGCGACGAGCTCCGCGGCCCGGGCCCGGCCCTGTGCCGCGGGGCCGAGCCCCACGGCGCGCAGGACGATGACCTCGCCGCGCCGCTCCCGGAGGGTGGCCACGGCGACGGCGAGCACGCCCGCCAGCGCGAGCACGGTCGCCCCGGCAGCGGCGAGCCAGAACGAGACGCGCACCGGCACGGCCGTGTCGGTGGAGCCGTAGCCCGGCGTCGTCACGGTGGGCCGTTCCTGGCTGCTGAGGCCGGCGGCCTCCGCGGCCTCCGTCGCCTGCAGGGCGAGATCTGCGACGGCCCCCGCAGGCGCGGCGGCGCCGGGCGGCCCGGCGGCGAGCCAGACCTCGTTCGTGAGCGCGGGGTCGTTCACGTCGCGCACGAGCACGGCGGCGAGCGCCGCCCGGTCCACCAGGACGGCGTACGGTTCGAGCGCGCCGGGCACGGTGCCGGATGACGCCACGACCTCGACGGGCAGGCGCGTCGCGCCCAGGGTGAGCTCGAAGGTGTCTCCCGTGGTGACGCCGAGCGAGTCGGCCAGCGAGGACGAGGCCAGCAGTGGGACGGGTCCGGCGGCCGGGGTGGTCAGGAGACGCAGCCGGTTCGCGCCCGAGACGCCGTCACCGAGAGTCATGCTGAACGCGGCCTCCCCCTCGGTCAGCTCCAGGCCCGTCGGGCCGTCGAAGGTCTCGGACGGCGTCCACACCGGCTGGTCGACGCGCAGCCCGCCCGCCGTGATGCCGTCGACGGCCAGCGTCACCTCCGCCATGGACCAGCCGGGCCGGGTGTCCACGTCCAGGGCCGCGATGCGCCACGTCTGGCCGGGCGGCGGCGCGGGGACCTCGCCCCGCAGCTCCTGCGCGACCTCGTGCTCGCCGAGGGTGCCGTCGCCGCCGTCCCCCTCCGTGAGCCGTCCGAGGTCGACGGTGGCCAGGGTCCCGTCGGCGGCGGCGAGCACGACCGACAGGTCGAGCTGGTGCCGCGGCGCCCAGCTCTCCAGATTGGTCTCGACGGTCTCGTGGATCCGGCCGCGCACGGTGACGCCGAGGTCACGGGCGTCGCCGGCCAGGGCGGGCGCGTCGGCGAAGGCGTCGTTCGCCAGGTCGTCGGCCAGTGCCGCGGTGTCGAGCACCTCCTCGGGCGCGCGCACCACCTTCGGGACGGCCGCGGCGGGCAGCGCCAGCATCGCGACAGGCAGGCCGTCGGAGTAGGCCGTCCCGGACAGCACGGGCGCCGCGGCGCGGGCAGTGCTGCCCGGACCCGTCGCGCCCGGCAAGAACGGCGCCGGGTCCAGGCGCCCGCTCTCGGGTGGCGTGACGCGCACGTCGGCGCCGTTGGCGAGCACGTCGACGTCGGCGCGCAGGCGCTCCGCGGTGCCGGTGTAGCCGCCGGCGAGGGTCGCGGCCCCGCCCGCGAGCACGAGCAGGACCACGGGCACCACGTAGACGACGATCCGGCGGGCCACCTGCCGCGCGGCCAGCGGCCCGACGACGCCGCGTGACCGCCCGGCCAGCCCCGCCCACAGCCGCGTGGCCGGGCCGAGCACCGCCATCGCCGCGACGGCGAGCGCCGCCAGCGCGAGCGCGGGTGCGGCGGCCGCGGCCGGGTCGGTGCGCAGGCCGCCGGGCGTGGCCACGAGCGGCGACCCGTAGCGCAGCAGCTGGGTCACGCTGACCGCGGCGGCGGCCACGGTCAGCACCACGGTGCCGAGCGCGGCGACCTGGCGCACGCGCCCCGAGCGGTCGGTCACCTGGCGCCGCACCGCTGCCTGTACCTGCAGCGCCGCCACCAGGACGAGCGT
>NZ_JBHWZO010000310.1:0-6730 GCF_042728455.1 Promicromonospora sp. NPDC060204 | reverse complement strand
TAGGACGCCCCCGGACAACCATACCCCGAAAAGGGGGTGGGACTCCTGAGATAGTCGACCATGGTCGACGGTCTCGGAGTCCCACCCCCTTTCTGCATTTCCGGGGAAGATTTCACACGCGACGGGCGGGGGATCGGGGCGAGCCGAGGCCGTCCGGCGACTAGACTGGCGGCCATGTCCACCATCTCCCGCGACGAGGTCGCGCGCGTGGCTGCGCTGGCACGGATCGACCTGCGACCGGACGAGGTCGACCGCCTTACCGGTGAGCTCGACGTGATCGTCGAGTCGGTCGCCCGCATCAGCGAGGTCGCCACCGCAGACGTGCCCGCGACGAGCCACCCGCTCCCGCTGACGAACGTGTTCCGAGACGACGTGCCCGAGGCCCCGCTGCCGGTCGAGGACGTCCTGGCCGGAGCCCCGCAGCAGGAGAACGGCCGGTTCGCCGTCCCGCAGATCCTTGGCGAAGAGTGAGATGGGTACCAGCGACATGACGAACGACATCACCCGGCTCAGCGCGTCCGACCTCGCGTCCGCGCTGACCAGCAAGGACCTCACCAGCGTCGAGGCCACGCAGGCCCACCTGGACCGCATCGCCGCCGTCGACGGTGACCTGCACGCGTTCCTGCACGTCTCCTCCGCCGAGGCGCTGGCCACGGCCGCCGAGATCGACGCGAAGCGCGCTGCCGGCGAGGAGCTGCACCCGCTCGCGGGCGTGCCCATCGCGGTCAAGGACGTCGTGGTGACCAAGGGGCTGCCGACGACCGCGGGGTCGAAGATCCTCGAGAACTGGATCCCGCCGTACGACGCGACCCTCGTGGAGCGCATCAAGGCCGCGGGCCTGCCGATCCTCGGCAAGACCAACATGGACGAGTTCGCCATGGGCTCCTCGACGGAGCACTCGGCGTTCGGCAACACGAAGAACCCCTGGGACCTCGACCGGATCCCCGGCGGGTCCGGCGGTGGCTCCGCCGCCGCGGTGGCCGGCTTCGAGGCCCCACTGGCGATCGGCACCGACACCGGCGGCTCGATCCGCCAGCCCGGCGCCGTCACCGGCACTGTCGGCGTGAAGCCGACCTACGGTGGCGTCTCCCGCTACGGCCTCATCGCCATGGCGTCGTCGCTGGACCAGGCCGGTCCCGTGACCCGCACCGTGCTCGACGCCGCGCTGCTGCACGAGCTCATCGGCGGGTACGACCACCACGACTCGACGTCGATCAACGAGCCGGTCCCCGGCGTCGTCGCGGCCGCCCAGCTGGGCGCCAAGGGCGACCTCAAGGGTCTGCGCGTCGGCGTCGTCAAGGAGCTCGCGGGCGAGGGCTACCAGGCCGGCGTCTCCGCGCGGTTCGACGAGTCGCTCGACCAGCTGCGCGCGCTCGGCGCCGAGATCGTCGAGGTCTCCTGCCCGAGCTTCACGTACGCGCTCGACGCGTACTACCTGATCATGCCCGCCGAGGCGTCCAGCAACCTGGCCAAGTTCGACGGCATGCGCTTCGGCCTGCGGGTCGAGCCGGCCGAGGGCCCGGTCACCGCGGAGCGCGTCATGGGCGCCACGCGCGGCGCGGGCTTCGGCGACGAGGTCAAGCGCCGCGTCATCCTCGGCACCTACGCGCTGTCCGCGGGCTACTACGACGCCTACTACGGCAGCGCGCAGAAGGTCCGCACGCTGATCCAGCGCGACTTCGCGGCCGCGTTCGAGCAGGCCGACGTGCTGGTCTCGCCCACGGCGCCGACCACGGCGTTCAAGTTCGGCGAGAAGCTGGACGACCCGCTGGCGATGTACCTCAACGACGTCGCGACCATCCCGGCCAACCTCGCGGGCGTGCCCGGGATGTCGCTGCCCAACGGCCTGTCGGACGACGGCTTGCCCGTCGGCTTCCAGATCCTGGCCCCCGCCAAGGCCGACGACCGCATGTACCGCGTGGGCGCCGCCCTCGAGGCCGCCCTCGAGAGCAGCTGGGGCGGCCCCCTCCTGAACAAGGCACCCGAACTCAAGACCACGGAGCTCGCCCGATGACCGCACCGTCGACCGCCACGGCCACGAGCCTGGTCGCCTACGAGGACGCCGTCCGCCGCTACGACCCGGTGCTGGGCATCGAGGTGCACGTGGAGCTCGGCACGCTCACCAAGATGTTCTGCGCCGCCGAGGTCGAGTACGGCGGCGAGCCCAACACCCAGGTGACCCCGGTCAGCCTCGGGCTCCCGGGCGCACTTCCCGTCGTCAACGGCAAGGCCGTCGAGTACGCGATCCGCATCGGCCTCGCGCTCAACTGCAGCATCGCCGAGAGCTGCCGGTTCGCCCGGAAGAACTACTTCTACCCGGACGTGCCGAAGAACTTCCAGACGTCGCAGTACGACGAGCCGATCGCCTACGACGGCTGGATCGACGTCGAGCTGGAGGACGGCGCGGTGTTCCGCGTCGAGATCGAGCGCGCGCACATGGAGGAGGACGCCGGCAAGAACACCCACGTGGGTGGTTCGACCGGCCGCATCCAGGGCGCCGAGTACTCGCTGGTGGACTACAACCGCGCTGGCATCCCGCTGGTCGAGATCGTCACGCGGCCCATCGAGGGCGTCGGCGACCGCGCCCCCGAGGTGGCACGGGCCTACGTGCAGACGCTGCGCGACATCTTCCGCTCGCTGGGGGTCTCCGAGGCCCGCATGGAGCGCGGCAACGTCCGCGCCGACGTGAACCTGTCGCTGCGGCCCACGCCCGAGTCGCCCCTGGGCACGCGCACCGAGACCAAGAACGTGAACTCGTTCCGCTCGGTCGAGCGCGCCGTGCGCTACGAGGTGTCCCGCCAGGCGGGCGTGCTCGATGCCGGCCTGCCGGTGATCCAGGAGACGCGCCACTTCCACGAGGAGGACGGCACCACGTCGTCGGGCCGCGTGAAGTCGGACGCCGAGGACTACCGCTACTTCCCCGAGCCCGACCTGGTGCCCGTGGCCCCGAGCCGCGAGTGGGTCGAGGAGATCCGGGCGACGCTCCCGGAGCTGCCGGTCGCGCGCCGGCGTCGGCTCCAGGGCGAGTGGGGCTACGCCGACGCGGAGATGCGCGACGTCGTCAACGCCGGGGCCATCGACCTCATCGAGGCGACGGTCGCCGCCGGGACGAACGCCGGCGGCGCCCGCAAGTGGTGGATGGGCGAGCTGGCCCGCCGGGCCAAGCAGGACGAGGTCTCGCTCGAGGACCTGTCCGTCACCCCGGCGCAGATCGCGCAGCTCCAGCAGCTCGTGGAGTCCGGCCGCATCAACGACAAGATCGCCCGCCAGGTGCTCGACGGCGTGCTCGCCGGCGAGGGCGACCCGGAGGCGGTCGTCGCGGCCCGCGGCCTCGAGGTCGTGTCCGACGACGGCGCCCTGCTCACCGCGATCGACGAGGCGCTGGCGGCTCAGCCCGACATCGTCGAGAAGGTCCGCGGCGGCAACCAGGGGCCGGTCGGCGCGATCATCGGCGCCGTCATGAAGGCGACCAAGGGCCAGGCCGACGCCAAGCGGGTCCGGGAGCTGGTGCTGGATCGGATCGGGCTGTGACGGCTCCGGCGGTGCCGACCCCGGCTGCGAGGCCGGGCCGGTGACCCGCGGACCCCTCCTGCACGGCGACATGACCCGGTTGCGGCCTATCGAGGCCCGCGACTCGGAGCGCCTGTGGGAGGCAGTCCAGGACCCGGAGGGCACCCGCCTGACCGGCACCACCGCCGTCTTCACGCGCGACCAGATCGACGAGTGGGCGCGCACCGTCAGCGACCGGCCCGGCCGGTACGACTGGGCGATCTGCCCGGCCGCCATGCGGGACGGCAAGCCGATCAGCGACGACATGATCGGCGAGATCGTGCTGAACGACCTCGACGAGGCCGTCGGCTCGGCCAACCTGCGGCTCCAGCTCCTGCCGAACTACCGGGGCCGCGGGTACGGCCGGGAGGCCATCGACGAGGTCCTGCGGTTCGCGTTCGAGGGCGTCGAGAGCGATCCCGGCCCGCACCTGCACCGGGTGAGCCTGGACGTGCTCAGCATCAACCCGCGTGCCCAGGCGCTCTACGAGTCGCTCGGGTTCCGCCAGGAGGGCCGGCTGCGGGACGTCTACCGCGACGGCGACACCTGGGCGGACGCGATCGTGATGAGCATCCTCGAGGACGAGTTCCGCGCGCTCAACGACTGAGTCGCCCGGGACGAGATCCCCGGACGATGCGCCGGCGGCCCCTGACCACGCAACGGTCAGGGGCCGCCGGTGATGTAGGCGGTGAGCTGGTCCCGCTCGGCCTGCACCTCTGCGATCCGGTGCTTGACCACGTCGCCGATGCTCACGATCCCCGTGAGCCGCGCGTCCACGAGCACGGGCACGTGCCGCACCCGGTGCTCCGTCATGACGGGCATGAGCTCGTCGAGCGTGGCGTCGGGGCCGCAGGTGTGCACGGCGACCGTCATGATCGCCTCGACCGTGCCGTCCAGGATCTCGTCCCCGTCCGAGTGCAGCCTGCGCACGACGTCGCGCTCGCTCACGATGCCGTCGACGGTGACGCCGTCGTCGGACACCACGACCGCGCCGATACGGTGCTCGGCGAGGAGAGCGAGCAGGTCGCGCACGCTCCGGTCCTTCGAGATGGTGACCACGTGGCCACCCTTGCGGCGCAGAGCCTCTGTCACTCGCATCGGGAGACCTCCATCGAGTGCGCGGCGGAGACCGCGTCGTTGCGGCCTCCTGCTACGACGGTACGGCACCGGGCGAATTTTCCCCAGGGGTGAGGGGGTCACCCTGTGGACGCCGCCTGTCGGTCCCGCCGGACCGGAGGTAGCGTGACGAGGCCGTTCGCCCGCATCGCGCACGGCCACCCAGCATCGAAGGAGCTGAACAGTCATGAGTCGTCCCCTGCGCTCCCGGACGTCCACCCACGGCCGCAACATGGCCGGAGCCCGCGCGCTCTGGCGCGCCACCGGCATGGGTTCCGAGGACTTCGGGAAGCCGATCATCGCGATCGCGAACTCGTACACGCAGTTCGTACCGGGGCACGTACACCTCAAGGACATGGGCGACCTCGTGGCCTCGGCGATCCGTGAGGCCGGCGGCGTCGCCAAGGAGTTCAACACGATCGCCGTCGACGACGGCATCGCGATGGGTCACGCCGGCATGCTCTACTCCCTGCCGAGCCGCGACCTGATCGCGGACTCCGTGGAGTACATGGTCCAGGCGCACACCGCCGACGCCCTCGTCTGCATCTCCAACTGCGACAAGATCACGCCGGGCATGCTGAACGCCGCGCTGCGGCTCAACATCCCGGTGATCTTCGTGTCGGGCGGCCCCATGGAGGCCGGCAAGGCGGTGGTGGCGAACGGCGTCGCGAAGACGCCGCTGAACCTGATCAACGCGATCAACTACTCGGCGGACGAGAACGTGGACGACGCCGCGCTCGGCCTGGTCGAGGAGAACGCGTGCCCCACGTGCGGCTCGTGCTCCGGCATGTTCACCGCGAACTCGATGAACTGCCTGACCGAGGCGCTGGGCCTGTCGCTGCCCGGCAACGGCTCGACGCTGGCGACGCACGCCGCCCGCAAGGAGCTGTTCCTGGAGGCCGGCCGCACCATCGTGGACCTGGCCCGCCGGTACTACGAGGACGAGGACGACTCCGCGGCGCCCCGCGGGATCGCCACCAAGGCGGCGTTCGCGAACGCGATGGCGCTCGACGTCGCCATGGGCGGCTCCACCAACACGGTGCTGCACGTCCTGGCGGCCGCCCAGGAGGCGGAGGTCGACTTCACGCTGGCCGACATCGAGGACATCAGCCGGCGGGTGCCGTGCCTGTCCAAGGTGGCGCCCAACCACCCGGACTACCACATGGAGGACGTGCACCGGGCGGGCGGCATCCCCGCGCTGCTGGGCGAGCTCGACCGCGGCGGCCTGCTCGACCACGACGTCACCTCGGTGCACACGCCCACGCTGCGCGCCTGGCTCGACGACTGGGACGTCCGCGGCGGCAAGGCCACCGACCGGGCGCTCGGCCTGTTCCACGCGGCGCCGGGCGGCGTGCGCACCACGAAGGCGTTCTCCACGAACAACCAGTGGGAGACGCTCGACACCGACGGCGCGGGCGGCTGCATCCGCGACATCGAGCACGCGTACACCGTCGAGGGCGGGCTGGCCGTGCTGCGCGGCAACCTCGCCGAGGACGGCGCCGTGTTCAAGACGGCGGGCGTCGACCCGGACGTCTTCCACTTCGTGGGCAAGGCGCTCGTCTGTGAGTCGCAGGACGAGGCCGTCGAGAAGATCCTGACCAAGCAGGTCGAGCCGGGCCACGTCGTCGTCGTGCGCTACGAGGGGCCGTCCGGCGGGCCGGGCATGCAGGAGATGCTCTACCCGACCTCGTACATCAAGGGCCGCGGGCTGGGCAAGGTCGTCGCGCTGATCACGGACGGCCGGTTCTCCGGCGGGTCCAGCGGCATCTCCGTGGGGCACGTCTCCCCGGAGGCCGCGGCGGGCGGCACCATCGGCCTGGTCGAGGACGGCGACGAGATCGAGATCGACGTCGACACCCGGATGATCCGGATCAACGTGCCGGACGAGGTGCTCGCCGAGCGCCGCGCCAAGATGGAGTCCTCCGAGCGGCCGTGGCAGCCCGTCGCCCGCGACCGGTACGTGTCCCCGGCGCTCCAGGCCTATGCGGCCCTGGCGACGTCGGCCGACCGCGGGGCCGTGCGCGACGTCGCACGCCTGCGGCGCGGCTGACGCAAGAGCGCGACA
>NZ_JBHWZO010000309.1:0-6740 GCF_042728455.1 Promicromonospora sp. NPDC060204 | reverse complement strand
GGTCGCGATGGTCGCCCGCCGGTACATGCACGTCACCGGCGCGACCAGTGCCGATTTCGGGGCGGTGGCGGTCGCCGACCGCAAGCACGCCGCGGTGAACCCCGCGGCGATACCCGCGTTGTTGACCAGGATGTCGAGTCCGCCCTGCTCCTCGACGCGGGCCGCGGCCGCGGCGACCGACGCCTCGCCGGTGACGACCACGGCGAAGAACAGGACGGTGCCGGGGTTGATCGCGGTGATCGCGACGAACCTGCCGAAGGCGCGCGGCGCGCTGAGCGGGTCGGTGCGCGTCTCGCCGTCCGACGCCGCCCGCTCGCGCCACGCGGTCCGCGCGCCGTGGGCGGCGAGCACCACGAGCACGACGGCGGACGCGATCCGGAGCGGACCGGCGACGGGCTGCACCAGGTCGGCGACGATGGTGCCGAAGAGGCCGGTGACCAGGGCGTAGACGCCGTCCACCGTCGCGATCCCGAGGGCCCCGGCCGCGCCGACCCGCCACGGGTGCCGGGCGGCCAGCCCCACGAGGTACGACGCGACGGGTCCCACCGGCAGCGCGACGGCGTAGCCGGCGACCAGGCCGGCGAGCAGGACGGGCCACAGCGTGGGCGCGGCGCTCGTCATGGCCCGGGACCCTAGACGTGACAGGACCCCGGGACAAGTCTCACTACACCTTCACCCCCGTGTTTCCGGACTCTTGCCAGGGGCCTTTAGGCTAAGGCGGACCGATGCCGCAGGACCCTGGGAGATCACGAGATGCCATTGTTCGAGGTCGATACCCAACGGCCACTCCTCGTGACGTCGGCCAACGGCCCGGACGGCTCCGAACCCGGCCTGAAGACCACGGCCAACCAGGTGGTCGACTCCCACATCGACGGGCTCCTCGGTGAAGAGGTCTTCCCGATCGCGCAGGGCTCCGGCCCGGACGAGCCCCACCTGCTCGCCCTCGACGCGTCGGGCTCGCCCGTCGTCGTGGAGCTCGTGGCGGACCTGGACCGCGAGAACCTGGCCAAGGCGCTCGACCACGCAGGCGCCGCCGGGCGGCTCACCCGCGCCGAGCTCGCGGCGCGCTACCGCGGCGGGGCCAGCTCGTTCCAGCACGACGTCGCGGCGTTCTACGACAGTGTGCCGATCACCCGCACGCAGGCCGGCAAGAACGGCGGCGGCGGCGCACGGCTCATCATCATCTGCCAGAACGCGCCCGACGAGATCCTCAACGCCGTCGACTTCCTGCGCCAGCCCTCGATGCCCGTCGAGGTGCTGAAGATGGGCGTCGTGAACTCGAACGACGGCCGCAAGTTCCTCGACGTGTCGCCGCTCGTGGTGCACCTGCCGCCCGGCCTGCCGGCCCCGAAGTCGGCGCCGATCGGCGGCACCATCACGAGCTCGATGAAGGGCTCGGTCAGCACGTCGATGGACACGGGCGTCACCGGCGGCGTGACCGGCGGGGCCTCGGCGCCCAAGGACGCCTTCGAGGAGGGCGTGAAGGTCGGCTACGCCCTCACAGGCAAGATGCCGGTCGTCGCCCAGGCCCCGCAGCCCCGGTCCGAGCGCCCCGCGCCGCCCAAGCCGCCCGTGGCCGACGGCCCGTCGGCCGGCCCCACCAACGCCGCGACCGGCCTCCGGTCGGGCCTCCGCGGGGGTGCGCAGCGGGGCGCGCCCGAGCGCGCCGCCGGCACCCGAGCCGGCCGCCGCGCGCAGGCCGCGGCGTCGTCCGAGCCGGCGCCGGCCCCGGCCGCGCCCGCCGACGCGCCGCCGAGCCCCCCGGCCCCGCCGATCGCCCCGCCCGTCCCGAGCGCCCCGGTCTCTCGGGTGCGCCCCGGTGCGGAGTCCCGTCCGACGCCGAGCACCCCGCCGCGGCTCGCCGCGAACCGGTCCTCCCTGGGCGGGACGGGCACGCCGGCCCGCGCCGAGGCCCCCGCCGAGCCGGCACCCGCCCCGGCCCCGGCACCCGCCCCGTCGGTGCGCCGTCGCTCGCGCACCGACCGGTTCGCGGCCTCCAGCCAGCCGGACGAGCCGGCACCGGGCTACCCGGCGTCCGGCCCGACGCCGTCCGCCGACGCGCCCTACGCGCCGCCGCCGCCCCCCGCGCCGCAGCCGGCCGAGGAGAACCTGTGGCAGCCCGCGCCGTACGACGAGGCGCCCGCCTACGCCGCCGCGCCCGAGCCGGAGACGCCCGACTTCGAGATCACCCGGCCCCGCTACGAGCGCGAGCCCGCCTACCAGTCCGAGTCGTCGTTCGCGCCCGCGGGCGCCGCGCCCGCGTACGACTACTCCGCCGAGGCCTCCGGCTACGGCGACCAGGGCGGCTACGGCTACGGCGAGCAGCCCGGCTACCAGTCGCCCTACGCCGACGGCCCGGCGCCGGTCGTGGTGGAGCAGAGCCCGTGGGAGTCCGGCGGCTACCTGGCCGGACCGGACGACGGCTACGGGCAGACGTCGTTCGCCACCGATCCGTACCCGTCGAGCGCCCCCGAGGCCGCGGCCCGCCCGGTGCCGCCGGGCGAGAGCATCCGGGCCAGCACCCCGATGCTGTTCGAGGAGGAGGACGACCCCGACCTGGAGGCACTGGCCCGCAGCATCGGCATGCCCACCCGGATCGTGTGGTCGCGCCCGCGGCGCAACCAGCACTTCGAGGCGATGCTCCTGCCGGACGGCGCCATCGAGCTGGCCAACGGCGCCCGGTACCGGCACCCGGACTCGGCCGCCACCGCGGCCTCGGGCTCGTACACCGCGGACGGCTGGAGCGTGTGGCGCATCGGCGACACCGGCCCCACCCTCGTGGAGGAGTTCTCCCGCCGGTTCGCCTGAGCCTGCTCAGCCCGAGGCGCGCACCACGAGCTCGGGCACGAAGGTCGCCGACCCGCCCGTGGTCCCGCCGTCGAGCTCGGCGAGGAGCAGCCGCGCCATCGCGTCGGCCATGTCCTCGACGGGCTGACGCACGGTGGTGAGCGGGGGGTGGGCCTGCGCGGCGACGCTCGAGTCGTCGAACCCCACCACGGCGACGTCCCGGGGCACGTCCCGGCCGGCGGCGCGCAGGGCGGTGGAGACGCCGTCCGCCATCAGGTCGTTCGCGGCGAAGACGCCGTCGACGTCAGGCCGGGCGGCCAGCAGCGCCCGGGCCGCGGCCTCGCCGCCCGGGCGCGTGAAGTCGGCCGGGACCACCTCGGGCTCGCGCAGGCCCGCGGCGCGCACCCCGTCCAGGAACCCCTGCAGCCGCTCGTGCCCGAACGGCGCGTCGGCCGGACCGGCGACCACCGCGAGCCGGGTGCGCCCGGACCCGGCGAGGTGCTCGGCGGCCAGCCGCCCGCCCGCGGCCTGGTCCAGGTCGACCCAGGCGACGTCCGGCACGGTGGTGCGGGTCGAGAGCACCAGCGGCACGGCGAGGCCGGCGAGCCGCGCGGGCAGCGGGTCGGCCGAGCTGGACGTGATGAGCAGGACGCCGTCGACGTGCCCCTGCCGCACGTACCGCACCACCTGGTCGTGGGCGGGCGGGTCGGCCGGGATGATCGCGAGGTGGATGTCGCGCGGCCGCAGCACCGCCTGCGCCCCCGCCGTCACGCGGCCCACGTACGGGTCGGTGAAGAGGCGTTCGAGGAACGGCAGCGGCGAACGCTGCTCGGGCGGCTCGGAGACGACGAGCGCGACCGAGCCCGTGCGGCGGGTCACGAGCGACCGGGCCGCGAGGTTCGGCACGTAGCCGGTCTCGTCGATCGCCCGGCGCACGACCTCGACGATCCCGGGATCGACGGTGGACACCCCGTTGATCACCCGCGACACGGTCGCCCGGGACACCCCGGCGACGGAGGCGACGACCTCCAGGGTAGGACGCTGCACCCGCCCTTTATACCCCTCGTCGAGTGCTGGGTATCTGCGGCCCGCAGGCTGCGAACTCGACAAATACCCAGCACTCAACGGGTGAGTGGGTTATTGGTAGACGCGGACGTAGTCGACGAGCATGCGGGACGGGAACGGGGTGCTCGCGTCCGGCGGGCCCGGCCAGTCACCGCCCACCGCGAGGTTGAGGATCAGGTAGAACTCGTGGTCGTAGACCCACGGCCCGCGGGTGGACTCCACGGTGTCCTTGTCGGCGTAGAAGACGTCGCGGCCGTCGAGCGAGAACTGGATGCCCTCGCTGTCCCACTCGGCGGCCCAGGTGTGGAAGCCGTCCGAGATCTTCGAGCCGTCGGGCAGGGTGTACGCCCCGCCGTAGCCGCCCCCGCCGTTGTACGCCGGGGCGTGCAGGGTGGAGTGGGCCTGGGTCGGGTTCTGGCCGATGAACTCCATGATGTCGATCTCGCCGTTGTACGGCCACGGGCGGCCGTCCAGGAAGTCGGAGCCCATCATCCAGAACGCGGGCCACAGGCCGCGGCCCTCCGGCACCTTCACGCGGGCCTCGAACCGGCCGTACTGCGCGTGGAACTTGTTCGACGTGTTCATGCGGTGCGACGTGTACTGCCGCCCGTCCCGGTCCTCCCGCCGGGCCTCCAGCACGAAGTTGCCCTGGCCGTCCTGGAACCCGTTGCCGCTCGGGGTGTAGACCTGCTGCTCGTTGTTGGCGGGCAGGCCCGCGTCGATGGTCCACCGCGAGCCGTCCGCGGGGGTGCCGGCCGCGCCGTTGAACTCGTCGCTCCACACCAGGTCGAGGTCGTCGAAGTCGGGGTCGGCGGGCTCGGCCGGGGGCGCGGTCGGCGCCCCGCCCGTGCCGTAGACCTGGAACTCCCAGAGCGAGTAGCCGTAGGGGCCGCTCCGGTCGCGCAGGTGCACGCGCACGTGCCGGCCGTCGGCGTCGAGCGGGATGGTCTGCTTGAAGCCGGTGCCGTTCGTGGTGGTGTGCACGGTGCGCCACGTCGAGCCGTTGTCCGAGACCTCGATGTCGAAGGTGGTCGCGAACGCCGGGTCCCACTGCAGCACGACGCTGCTGATATGCGCGGCCGCCCCCAGGTCGACGGCGATCCAGCCCTCGTCGACCCAGCCCGTGTCGGGGCTGACGGCCCAGCGGCTGGCCGGGTCGAGGTCGAAGGCCTTGTCGGGCCCGCAGAGCCAGCAGGTGCCGTCGTTCTGCGAGCTGGAGGCGCTGCCCTGCTTGCCGTACGAGAGCAGCGAGGTGTCGGTGGGCGTGCCGCCCCCGGTGCCGAACACCTGCAGCTCCCACAGCGAGACGCCCCACTGGGTGGCGCGCTGGGTGACCCAGAGCCGCAGGTAGCGCCCGGTGCCGTCGACGTCGAGGTTCTGGTCCCCGCCGGCGCCGGTGGTGGTCGAGTAGATCGTGGACCACGCCGCGCCGTCGGCGGAGGTCTCGATCCGGAAGCCCGAGGCGTACGCCGTCTCCCAGTCGAGGACGACCCGGTCGATCGCCTGGACGGAGCCCAGGTCGACGCGGATCCACTGGTTGTCGGCGGCGGCGCTGGACCAGCGGGTGCCGGGGTCGCCGTCGACGGCGGCGGCGCCGGTGCTCCAGTCGAACTCGGTGCTGGAGGTGGTGACCGGCCGGCCCTGGGAGAGCGGTTCGGCGGCGGCCGATGCGGTGGTGACCTGGGTGATCGCACCCAGGACGAGCAGGGCCGCGGCGGTGGTCGCCGCCGCGAGCGTGCGGACGTGTCTGCGCATGTGACGTGCTCCTTCGAACGTCGGTCTGGCACGTTGAGCCATCTGAGAGAGCGCTCTCTGAGATGGTCGCGGACATTCCGGACCCTGGTCAAGGCTTTCGAAGAAGTTTGCTGACAGGTCTGTAAGCGAAGGGACCTAGGGCCGGACGACGACCTTGCCGAACTGTCCGCTCTCGTCCAGCCGTGCCAGGCCCTCGGCGGCCTTGGCGAGCGGCACCTCGGTGTCGATCACCGGCCGCACGCCGGTCCGGGCGCAGAACCGGGCGAGCGCGCCGAGGTCCTCCCGCGAGCCCATGGTGACGCCCTGGACCCGGATCTCCTGGAAGAAGATGCGGGTCAGCTCGGCCGGCGGAGCGTCGCCCGACGTCGCGCCGCAGACCAGCACCGAGCCGCCGGGCCGCACCGAGCGGATCGAGTGTGCCCACGTGGCCTGACCCACCGACTCCAGCACCGCGTCGACCCGCGCCGGCAGCCGGGCCCCGGTCTCGACGGCGCCCGCCGCGCCCAGCGCGACGGCCCGATCCCGCTTCTCGGCCGAGCGCGACGTCACCCAGACCTCCAGGCCCGCCGCCGCGCCCAGCACGACCGCCGCCGTCGCCAGGCCGCCGCCCGCGCCCTGCACGAGCACGCGGTCGCCCGGCGTGAGGCCGCCCTGCGTGAACAGCATCGTGTACGCGGTGAGCCACGCCGTCGGCAGGCACGCGGCCTCCTCGAACGACAGCTCGGCGGGCTTCGGCACCAGGTTCGCGGTGGGCACCGCGACCCGCTCGGCGAGGGTCCCGGGGTAGCGCTCCGAGAGGAGCGAGCGGGGTTCCTTCGGCCCGACGCCGTGGCCGTCGGCCCCGATCACGCCGTGCACGATCACCTCGGACCCGTCCGGCGCCACCCCTGCGGCGTCGGTGCCCAGGATCATCGGGAGCTGCTGCTCCCGCAGGCCCACGCCGCGCAGCGACCACAGGTCGTGGTGGTTCAGGGACGCCGCCCGGACGTCCACGGTGGTCCAGTGCTCGGAGGTCTCCGGCTCGGGTCGCTCGCCCACCTCCAGGCCGTCGAGCGGGCTGTCGGGCGAGAAGCGGGTCACGTAGGCGGCAAGCATCCGTTCAACCTACCTGCCCCGCCGCGGCGGGCCAGGTA
>NZ_JBHWZO010000308.1:0-6774 GCF_042728455.1 Promicromonospora sp. NPDC060204 | reverse complement strand
CGGCACACCCGGCCGGTTGTCGTCTCCCCTGTGACCACGGCTTTCGGCCGGTGGGGCCGGGACGCGTACCCTGGGTGGCGTGAGTGAGACCCAGGCAGCCAGCGACTCCGCCGACGACGTGGAGGTGCGCGACGTCGTCGACCCGGCGACCGTGCGCCGCGCCCCGCGGTACAAGGCCTTCTTCCTGACCGGCGCGCTGGTCGGCGTCGTGCTCGGCCTGCTCCTGTCGTTCTACCTGGTCAGCTCGCCCCAGGCCGCCGGGCTGATGAAGCCCGGCGTCTACGTCACGGTGCTGACCGCCTTCGTCACGATGGTGACCACCCTGCTGGCCGGCCTGTTCGCGGTGATCGCGGACCGCCGGAGCCTGCGCGGCCGCTGACGCGGAGGTCACATGCGAGGCCGGTCACGGACATCCGGCCGCATGGGATACTCGGAACATGCCTCTGCGCGGAGATGGCCGACTCAACCACGACCTCATGCCCGGCGAGAAGGGCCCCCAGGACGCATGTGGCGTCTTCGGGGTCTGGGCACCCGGTGAGGAGGTCGCCAAGCTCGCGTACTTCGGTCTGTACGCCCTCCAGCACCGCGGACAGGAGTCCGCGGGCATCGCCACCAGCAACGGTGAGCAGATCCTCGTCTACAAGGACATGGGACTCGTCTCCCAGGTCTTCGACGAGACAGCCCTGAACGCACTGACCGGCCACATCGCCGTCGGGCACTGCCGGTACTCCACCACCGGTGGCGTGACCTGGGAGAACGCCCAGCCGACGCTGGGCGCCACGGCGTCGGGCACGGTGGCCCTGGGCCACAACGGCAACCTGACCAACTCGGCCGAGCTCGTCAACCTCGTGGCCGAGCGCTACGGCGCGCAGCGCCGCGGCGAGCTCGCCCGCGGCAACACCACGGACACAGCGCTGATCACCGCGCTCTTCGCGGGCGACGCCGACCACACGCTGGAGGCCACGGCCCTCGAGGTGCTGCCGCGGCTCCGCGGTGCGTTCTCCCTGGTCTTCATGGACGAGAACACCCTGTACGCGGCGCGTGACCCGCAGGGTGTGCGCCCCCTGGTGCTCGGCCGCCTCGACCGCGGCTGGGTGGTCGCCAGCGAGACGCCGGCCCTCGACATCGTGGGCGCGTCCTACGTGCGCGACGTCGAACCCGGCGAGCTCATCTGCATCGACGCCGACGGTATGCGCTCCGTGCGCTTCGCCCAGGCCGAGCGGGCGGCCTGCGTCTTCGAGTACGTGTACCTGGCCCGGCCGGACAACACGATCAACGGCCGCTCGGTGCACGCCGCGCGCGTCCAGATGGGCCGCACCCTGGCACGCGAGCACCCCGTTGAGGCCGACCTCGTGATCCCGACGCCGGAGTCCGGCACGCCGGCGGCCGTCGGGTACGCCGCCGAGTCCGGCATCCCGTTCGGGCAGGGCCTCACCAAGAACGCCTACGTCGGCCGCACGTTCATCCAGCCGTCCGACACGCTGCGGCAGCTCGGCATCCGCCTGAAGCTCAACCCGCTGCGCGAGGTCATCAAGGGCAAGCGCCTGGTGGTCGTGGACGACTCGATCGTGCGCGGCAACACCCAGCGCGCCCTGATCCGCATGCTGCGGGAGGCGGGCGCGGCCGAGGTGCACGTGCGCATCTCGTCGCCGCCGGTCAAGTGGCCCTGCTTCTACGGCATCGACTTCGCGTCGCGCGCCGAGCTCATCGCGAACGGCCTGGCGGTCGAGGAGATCGGCCAGTCGCTCGGCGCCGACAGCCTCGGCTACATCACCACCGAGGGCATGATCGCCGCGACCGAGCAGCCGAGCTCGCAGCTCTGCGCCGCCTGCTTCACGGGCAAGTACCCGATCGAGCTGCCCCCGGACGACCAGCTCGGCAAGCACCTCCTGGAGCAGGCGGAGCTGCCGCTCGGCCAGCCCGAGGACGGGCTCAAGCAGCTCACCGTGAGCACCGGCGGCTCGACCGCGCTCGACCACCCGTGACCCACGTACACCACCCGAACGACGCAGGAGCACCCGTGACTTCCGAAGGCCTGACGTACGCCGCCGCAGGCGTGGACACCGAGGCGGGCGACAAGGCC
The DNA here is from genome assembly GCF_042728455.1 of Promicromonospora sp. NPDC060204. Classification (NCBI taxonomy): domain Bacteria; kingdom Bacillati; phylum Actinomycetota; class Actinomycetes; order Micrococcales; family Promicromonosporaceae; genus Promicromonospora; species Promicromonospora sp. NPDC060204. The sequence continues at coordinate 4,691 of NZ_JBHWZO010000308.1, read as the reverse complement.
GTCGAGCTCATGAAGGACGCCGTGCGGCGCACGCAGGGCCCGGCCGTGCTCGGCGGGGTGGGTGGCTTCGCCGGCCTGTACGACCTGTCGGCCTTCAAGAGCTATCGCGCACCGCTGCTGGCGACGTCCACGGACGGCGTCGGCACCAAGGTCGCGATCGCGCAGGCCATGGACAAGCACGACACCATCGGGTTCGACCTGGTGGGCATGGTCGTGGACGACATCGTCGTAATGGGGGCCAAGCCGCTCTTCATGACCGACTACATCGCCACGGGCAAGGTCGTGCCGGAGCGCATCGCGGACATCGTGCGCGGCATCGCGCAGGCGTGCGAGGTGGCCGACACGGCCCTGGTGGGCGGCGAGACGGCCGAGCACCCGGGCCTCCTGGACCCGGACGAGTACGACGTCGCCGGCGCCGCCACGGGCATCGTGGAGGCCGACAAGGTGCTGGGCCCGGACCGGGTGCAGCCCGGTGACGTGCTCATCGCCCTCGCCTCCAGCGGCCTGCACTCCAACGGGTACTCCCTGGTGCGCGCCGTGATCAAGCACGCGGGCTGGGCGCTGGACCGGCACGTGGACGACCTGGGGCGCGCCCTGGGCGAGGAGCTCCTGGAGCCCACCCGCGTCTACGCCTCGGACTGCCTGGCGCTGGCCGCCGACGAGGCGGCGCAGGTCCACGCCTTCACGCACGTGACGGGCGGCGGGCTGGCGGCCAACCTGGCGCGCGTGCTGCCCGCCGGGCTCGTGGCGACGGTCGACCGCGCGTCCTGGGACGTGCCCGCCGTGTTCCAGATGGTGCGCAGCCTCGGCGGCGTGCCGCGGCGCGACCTCGAGAACACGCTGAACCTGGGTGTCGGCATGGTGGCCGTGGTGGGCGCCGACGGCGCTGACGCGGCACTGGCGCGGCTGTCCGCGCTGGGCGTGCCGGCATGGACGCTGGGCAGCGTGGAGACCCTGGACGCCTCGACGGCACAGGAAGACCTGGTCGCAGGAACGAAGGGTGTGTCCGGCGGCGCGGTCAGGCTGGTGAACGACTACCGCTGAGGCGGTGGCAGACCGGTCCGAGGACCAGGCCTGGGGGCCGGCGCAAACGCGCCGGCACCCTCAGCGCGTGTTGCCGTCCTGGTCTGCCCAGTCGGAGTACCTGTTGTCGTACTCCTCGTCCTCCGAGGAATCCCACCGCGACTGTGTCGCAACATCCGTGCGGGAGTCTCCGCTGAGCTCCTGCTCGAGGGCGTGATAATTGGTGTCCGGGCTGTAGTACTTCAGCTCGCGAGCAACCTTGGTCTGCTTAGCCTTCTGACGGCCGCGGCCCATGGCTCCGACCCCCCTCAACGTAGGAGCGGGGCGGCACCGTGCATGGACGTGCGGCCCCGTAGCGTTTCGTCTGTCCAGGTTCCAACGTTACATGCTGGTACGGCGTTTCTTCCAGTCCGTGGACGTGATTCGTCCCATCCGCCGATGTGACATTGGAGTCGTTCCGACCCCCTTGCCGACTTGTTCCGACTGGTCCCCCGACCGCTCCTTGACCGATACATGGCATTTCTGAGGTAGACGGCGCTCCGGGTGCGGCTCCGGACCCACGGCTTCCGGGCGATGCCACCCGGGTGCCCCGAGGCTCCGGTCCGGCACTTTGCCGAGTCCTGGCGGGCGTCCGGGCCCCGTTCGAACCTGCCCTCGGGTCGGCCCGCGTGCCTCCCGGAGGAGCGGCGAAATGTCGGCGTCGGCGTGTCGCACGTGTCCGAGACTCGCCCGAAACGGGCGCGCGTGGCGAGTGGCGGAGAAAGTGAGGGAATAAACCCCGTCCCCAAGTCGCCTAAATCCCGTTTGCTGCTAACAATGGTGCAAGAGCGGGTGTCGTCAACCGCCTGGTACGGCCAGGCCGGCACCGTTCCGGAGGAGGTGCGGGGATGTCCATCCACGGAGAATCCGAGGTCCTGCTCACGCCTGCCGAGGTAGCGAGCTTGTTCCGTGTTGACCCCAAGACAGTAACGCGTTGGGCAAAAGCGGGAAAGCTCTCGTCGATCCGGACACTTGGCGGTCACCGCCGCTACAAGGAGTCCGAGGTTCGGGCGCTGCTCGGTGCGGCAGCGGACAGCTCGGGCGACACCGACAACTAGTCGGGCGTCGTTGACGGATTGGTCGGCAGGTAGGACGAAGGCGCGCCGGGTGCTGCCCCCCAGCTCAGCCCCGCGCGCGCCTGAGCACAGCGGTCACGACCACAGCGGTGCCGATGGCCACGAGCCCGATCGCGGCACCGATCACAACCTTGGCGTTGCGGGCCCGGCGCGGATCTTGCGCCGGGCCGTTCTTGTGCCCGCCGTTCTTGTTCCCGAAGGCTCCGGCGGCCATGGCGCCGGCGTCGCTCGCGGCCTGCTTGGCCTCGTGGGCGATGCGTGACGCCTGGTACCCCGGGCTGAGGCGGGTGGTGAGCTCGTCGATGGACGCGGCGAGGTCGGCGCGGGTGCGGAGCACCTCGGCCTCGAGCTCGCGGCTGCTGGGCGTGGGCGGCGGTGTCGGAGTGCTCATCGCTGCATCCCCTCCTTGATCGACGTGATGTCGTCCTTGACGCGCTGGACGCTCTCGGGCGGGTTCGTGGCCTTCTTCAGGAGCTGGGCGCCCACGAGCGCCAGGATGATCACGACGAGCACCATGAAGCCGCCGATGGCGAGTGCCGACAGCCAGAGCGGCCACACCGTGCCCAGCCCGTACACGGCCGCCAGGAGCAGCACGCCGGCGGCGTACGCGAGGATCAGGAGCGCCACGACGAGCAGTCCGATGCCGATGCCGGACTTCTTGGCCTTCTCGGCGAGCTCCGCCTTGGCCAGCTCGATCTCGGCACGGACGAGGCGTGAGGCCTGCTCTGAGACCTGCTCGACCAGCTTGCCCAGGGAGAGCGGCCGCCCGGGTCCTGGCGTGCTCTCCGGGCCGCTTCCTGCCGTTCGTGCCTGGCCGTCGATCTTCACGTCGTCGATCATCTGCCCTCCCGTGCCGCCGGATTCGGCCTGCGCCGCTGAAGACAACTCAACAGGCCAAGAGCTCATGGGGCAATTCCTGGCGCGGCGTGGCTTCCAGTAAAAGGCATGAAGGGGATCACTCGCCAATGCGCAATTGCTGGAAGGAATTGCCTCAGACCGGCCGCTGCGCACTGTTCGCCGGCGTCGGCTTAAGGGACGTGGGAATCACCACGCAGGGCGTCGAGATCGCCCCGGGGCGATCAGAGAGCCGCCGCGAAGATGCCCGCGGTCACCAGCCAGATCGCGTAGGCGGCGGCCGCCACGGCGATCATGATGCCGCTCTTCGCACCCGTCGAGAGGCTGCTCCCCGCGATCCTGAAGTTGACGATGACCGCGAGCACCGCGACCAGTGCACCCAGGAGCCCACCGAACGCGACGAGCAAGATCGGCAGCATGCCGATCACGCGGACGACGACAGGAGCGGGTTCGACCGCGAGATACGTCTCGCCGTTCACCTCGACGGGCGGCACCGACGCGAACAGGGCGGTGCGTCCGAGCGTCGCGACAACGGGGTGGCCGTCCGTGCCCTGCAGGGTGAAGGCCCGCTTGCCGGCGCTCGGTGCCTTGCTGCCGTCGACGGTCAGGTAGCTGCGCCCCCACCAGATGTCGGGAACGAGCGCGATCTGTCCGGTGGTGCCGGGAATGGTGAGTGCGTGGGAAGCCATGGGCGGGAAACTACCAGGGCCTTCCGGGCCAACCTGCCGCGCACGGTTCCGTCCCGACCAGAGTGCTCGGGGCAAAAGAAGAACCCCCGGACCTCAAAGGTTCCGGGGGTTTTTCGCTGTGGCTCCGACCGGCGTCGATCCGGTGACCTTTCGATTTTCAGTCGAACGCTCTACCAACTGAGCTACAGAGCCCTAGCGCGAACGCCCGGATAGTCGAGACCGACAACCCGGGCGCCTCTCGCGCGACCCTGACGGGACTTGAACCCGCGACCTCCGCCGTGACAGGGCGGCGCGCTAACCAACTGCGCTACAGGGCCATGATCGCTACCCGCGATCGGGGGGCTTGTTTCGAGCCGTGAGTACCCTAACCCACCGCGGGCCAGAACCTGAAATCAGATCCGGGCACCAGGTGGATGACCTGCCTCACAGCAGACGAAACCCGGCTCTTGCGAGCCGTTCCGTACCCCCAACGGGATTCGAACCCGTGCTACCGCCGTGAAAGGGCGGGGTCCTAGGCCGCTAGACGATGGGGGCCAAGACCGGGCAAGTCTACAGGCGGTCGGCTGCTCCGCCGCACGTCGGGGTCGCGTCCGGGACGTGTCGCGCGTCGGGGATGATGGGTGCGTGGTGGAGATGACGCGGGAGGACTTCGAGACGGCCGTCAGCGAGGGGCTGGACCTCGTGCCGCCCGATCTCGCGGCGCAGATGGACAACGTGGTGGTGCTCGTCGAGGACGACGCGCCCGCGGACGACCCCGAGCTCCTGGGCCTGTACGAGGGTGTGCCGCTCACGGAGCGCGACCACATGTGGGCCGCGGGGGCGCTGCCGGACCGCATCACCATCTTCCGGAACCCGACCCTCGCGATCTGCGACACGCGCGAGGACGTCGTCGAGGAGGTGGCCGTGACCGTGGTCCACGAGATCGCTCACCACTTCGGCATCGACGACGACCGCCTGCACGAGCTCGGCTGGGACTGAGCCGACAGAGCCCCGGGTCGCGAAGCGAGGC
>NZ_JBHWZO010000307.1:0-6797 GCF_042728455.1 Promicromonospora sp. NPDC060204 | reverse complement strand
GTGACACACAGGTGTCACGCCCCGGTGTCATGCTCCGGTGTCATGCCAGGTGTCATACCGGTGTGTCAGACAGGGACCGTAGGCTGTGCACCATGAACGACCTGAGCCCCGCCGAGCGGTACTCGGCCTTCCGGTCCCAGAGCCGTTCGGCGGCCGAGCACCCGGAGCTGACCCTCTTCCGGGAGGTCATCGGCTTCGAGCTCGACGACTTCCAGGTCGCTGCCTGCGAGGCCCTCGAACAGGGGCGCGGCGTACTTGTCGCGGCCCCGACCGGGGCGGGCAAGACCGTCGTGGGCGAGTTCGCCGTGCACCTGGCTCTCGCGTCGGGCCGCAAGGCCTTCTACACGACGCCGATCAAGGCCCTGTCCAACCAGAAGTACGCCGACCTCGTGCGCCGGCACGGCCCCGAGAACGTGGGCCTGCTGACCGGCGACTCCACGATCAACGGCGAGGCACCCGTGGTGGTCATGACCACCGAGGTGCTGCGCAACATGCTCTACGCCGGGTCCTCGACCCTGGACGGGCTCGCGTACGTCGTCATGGACGAGGTGCACTACCTGGCCGACCGCTTCCGCGGCCCCGTCTGGGAAGAGGTCATCATCCACCTCTCCGACGACGTGCAGCTCGTCTCCCTGAGCGCCACCGTGTCCAACGCCGAGGAGTTCGGCGACTGGCTGGAGATGGTGCGCGGCGACACCGCCGTCGTCGTCTCCGAGCGGCGGCCCGTGCCGCTGTGGCAGCACGTGCTCATGTCCTCGCCCGAGCCGCGCGGCAAGCCCCGCATGCTCGACCTGTACGCCGGGCACGTCGACCCGACCGACCCCGGCACCAACCCGCCCATCAACCCCGACCTGAGCGCCGCGTTCCGGTCCGGGCGCGGCGGCAACCGCCCCGGCGACCACGGTGGACCGGGCGGGCGGGGCCGCGGGCGCGGCCGGGGCGACCGCGGGTACCGCGGCGGCAACGGACGGCGCGCAGACGGCCCGAGCGGCGCCGTCGGGCCCGGGCGGCGCACCCCGCCGCGGTTCATCGTCATCGACGCCCTGAACGCCGACGCCCTGCTGCCCGCGATCTACTTCGTGTTCTCCCGCGCGGGCTGCGAGGCCGCCGTCGACCAGTGCCTCAAGGCCGGGCTGCGGCTGACCACCCCGCAGGAGGAGGCCACGATCCGCTCGGTCGTGGAGGAGCGCACCGCCGCCATCCCGCCCGAGGACCTCGACGTGCTCGGGTACTGGGCCTGGTCCCAGGCCCTGGCGCGCGGCATCGCCGCCCACCACGCCGGCATGCTGCCCGTGTTCAAGGAGACCGTCGAGGACCTGTTCGAACGCGGCCTGGTCAAGGTCGTGTTCGCGACCGAGACCCTCGCGCTCGGCATCAACATGCCCGCGCGGTCCGTCGTGCTGGACAAGCTCGTCAAGTGGGACGGCTCCAGCCACGTCCCGGTCACACCCGGCGAGTTCACCCAGCTCACCGGCCGCGCCGGGCGCCGCGGCATCGACGTCGAGGGCCACGCCGTCGTCGTCGACCACCCGGCCCTGGACCCCGTGGCGCTGGCCGGCCTCGCCTCCAAGCGCCTGTACCCGCTCAAGTCGAGCTTCCGGCCCACGTACAACATGGCCGTCAACCTCGTCGCCCAGGTCGGCCGCGACCGCGCCCGCGAGGTCCTGGAGACCTCGTTCGCGCAGTTCCAGGCCGACCGCGGCGTCGTCGGGCTGGCCAAGCAGGCCCAGGCGCACGCCGAGGCCCTCGACGGGTACGCCAAGGCCATGTCCTGCGACGTCGGCGACTTCGGCGAGTACATGGACCTGCGGAGCGCCATCAAGGACCGCGAGCGCGAGCTGTCCCGCGCGGCCTCCGGTGCGCGCCGCGCCGAGATCGTCTCGTCCCTGGAGAACCTGCGGCGCGGCGACGTCGTCGAGGTGCCGTCCGGGCGCCGGCGCGGGTACGTGCTCGTACTCGACCCGGGGGAGCCCGGCGGGTTCGACGGGCCTCGGCCCACGGTGCTGACCCAGGAGCGGCAGGTCAAGAAGCTGACCCTGGCCGACGCGCCCGACGGCCTGGAGACCGTCACCACGGTCAAGATCCCCAAGGCGTTCAACCCGCGCAAGCCCGACGCGCGCCGCGACCTGGTCTCGTCCATGCGCAACGCGCTGGGCGTCCTGGCGGACGACGTGCCGTCGGCGCACTCCACGACCTCGCCGTCGCGCAGCGCGGCCAGCCGGGCCGCGCGCGGCGGCAGGCCGGCGATCGGACGCCGGTCGGACGCCGCCACCGACGCCGAGCTCGCCCGCCTGCGCAAGGCGCTCAAGGCCCACCCGTGCCACGCCTGCCCCGAACGGGACGACCACGCCCGCTGGGCCGAGCGCTGGAACAAGCTCAAGCGGGAGCACGACCAGCTCGTGCGCCGCGTCGAGGGCCGCACCGGGTCGATCGCCCGCACCTTCGACCGCACCCTGGACGTGCTGCTCACCCTCGGGTACCTGCAGCGCACGTCGGAGCAGCGGATCCGCGTGACCGACGACGGCCGGTGGCTGCGCCGCCTGTACGCGGAGAACGACCTGCTGCTGGCCGAGTGCCTGCGCCGCGGCGTCTGGGACGGGCTCGACGCCGCGGGCCTGGCCGCCGTCGTGTCCACGGTCGTGTACCAGGGCCGGCGGGACGACGCCCCCGACCCGTACATCCCGGGCGGGCCGACCGGCCGGCTCGCGGGCGTCCTGGACGACACGCAGCGCGTGTGGTCCGAGGTGGACGACCTGGAGGAGGCGCACGGCATCGACGCGACCGGGCCGCTCGACCTGGGCCTGGTCGGCGCGATGTACCGGTGGGCGTCGGGCAAGGGCCTGGACAGCGTGCTGCGCGGCTCCGACCTGGCCGCCGGCGACTTCGTGCGGTGGTGCAAGCAGGTCGTCGACGTGCTGGACCAGCTCGGCGGCGCGGCGCCGTCGGACAAGCTGCGCGCCACGGCACGCAAGGCGCAGGACGCCGTCCTGCGCGGTGTGGTGGCCTACTCCAGCCTGTGAGGCAGCCCACGAAGCCGGCTCAGGACTACATACGAGCGGGTGACTGTGCGGGTCCACGCCCTGCTGACCAGGGCGTGGGCCCGCCGCATCGCATACAGTTCCCACCGTGAGCCAGCCTGTCCGATCCATCCTTTACCGCAACGGCGTCGTCCACTCCGGGGCAGACCCGTTCGCCGAGGCGATCCTCGTGGACGACGGCGTGGTGGCGTGGCTCGGCGCCGACGACACCGCCGCCGGGCTCGCGGCCCGCGCCGACCGCGTGATCGACCTCGACGGCGCGCTCGTCACCCCCGGGTTCGTCGACGCGCACGCCCACGTCCTGGAGACCGGCCTGTCGGCCGACTCCGTGGACCTCACGTCCGCCGGCGGCGTGCACTCCCTGGCCGACGCGCTGGCCGCCCTGCACCAGGGCGCACGCCGGCTCGCGGCGGCCGACCCGTCCGGCGACCAGGTGCTGCTGGCCTTCGGCTGGGACGAGCAGACCTGGCCCGAGCGGCGCGCCTTCACGCGCCAGGAGCTGGACGCCGTGTGCCCCGGCCGACCCGTGTACGCCGCGCGCGTCGATGTGCACTCGGCGGTGATCTCCTCTGCGCTCGCCGCCCGCGCGGGCATCGAGCGGGACCCCGCCTGGACCGGTATGGGCCTGGCCGGCTCCGGCTGGTCCGACGCGCCCGCCGACACCGGCCTGATCACCGCCGACCTGCACCACACCGTGCGCGACGTCGCGCACGCCCTGTCACCCGAGCGCCGCACCCGCCTGTACCGCGAGACCCTGGCGGCCTGGGCCGCCCGCGGCGTCGTGTCCGTGCACGAGATGAGCGGCGAGCACCTCGACACCCGCGCGGGCCTGGCCGAGCTGTACGCCCTGGCGGCCGGCTCGGTCACGGCCGACGCCCTGGCCGACCCCGACGCGCTCGCCCTGCCGCACCTGGCCGCCTACCGCGGCGAGCTGTGCGCCACGCCCGACGACGCCCGCGCGCTCCTGGCAGAGCTGCCGTTCCTGACCGGTATCGGCGGCGACCTGAACGTCGACGGGTCGATCGGCTCACGCACCGCCGCCATGCGCAGCCCGTACTCGGACCTGCCCGCCGACCCGTCCTCCGGCTCCTTCACCGGTGCCCTGACCAACCCCGACGGCTCGCCGTGGACCGGGAACCTGTACCTGACCGCCGACCAGATCGCGAACCACCTGAGCGCCGTGCAGAGCGTCGGACGCCCGGCCGCGTTCCACGTCATCGGCGACCGCGCCATGGACGAGATGGTGCTCGGGCTGCAGATCGCCGCCCAGACCAGCGGCGAGAGCGCCCTGCGCGCCGGGCACCACCGCATCGAGCACGCCCTGTTCGTGGACGCCGTCACGCTCGCCGCGCTCCTGGTGCACGGCATCGGCCTGTCGGTGCAGCCCGCGTTCGAATCCTCGTTCGGCGGCGCCAAGGGCGTCTACGCCTCCCGGCTCGGCGCCTCGCGCGCCGGGTCGATCATGCCGTTCGCCGACCTCGCGCAGGCGGGCGTACCGCTCGCGTTCGGCTCCGACACCCCCGTCACCCCGGTCGACCCCTGGCAGGGCGTGCGCGCCGCGACCAGCCACGAGGACCCCGACCAGCGCATCTCCGCAGGAGCGGCGTTCCGCGCCCACACCCGCGGCGGCTGGCGCCTGGCGGGCCTGGACCACACCGGCGCCGGACAGCTCCGCGTGGGTGCGCCCGCCCACCTCGCCGTCTGGCGGGTCGAGCACCTCGGCGTGCAGGCCGCCCCCGGGCGGCTCAGCTCCTGGAGCGAGGAGGCCCGCGCGGGAACACCGCTCCTGCCCGACCTCTCGCCCGACGCCGTGCAGCCCGAGTGCCTGCACACCCTGCGCGACGGCGTGGTCCTGCACGACACGCTCTGACCCGACACGACACGCTCTGAGGGGCGCCTTCGCGCCGGTAGGCTGCGATCGTGCGCTTGCGTGAGCCGTCCCGGCTGCTGTCCTTGTTCCTCGCGGTGGCCGGTGGCCTCGTCCTCTGGTCCGCGTTCCCCGACGCCGGGGTGTGGCCCGCCGCGTTCGTCGCCGTCGCCGTCCTGTACTGGGCCCTCGGCCGCGACAACGCCTGGTGGAACCTGCTGATCGGGTTCCTGTTCGGCATCTCGTTCTTCCTGCCGCACCTGTGGTGGGCCCACGAGTCCACCGAGGCCGCGCCATGGATCGCGCTGTCCGCGCTGGAGGCGCTGTTCATCGGCGGCTTCGGCGTGCTGTGGACCTGGGCGCGCCGCGCGCGGTTCCTGCGGCGGCGCGGCTGGCGGCTGGCCGCCGCGTTCGCCGTGCTGTTCGTCGCCGTCGAGCAGTGGCGCGCCGAGATCCCGTTCGGCGGGTTCCCGTGGGGCCGCCTCGCCTGGACCATGGCCGGCACCCCGACCGGGCGCGCCGCCTGGCTCGGCGGCACCGTCGCCGTCAGCCTCCTGGTCGCCTTCGCGGGCGCGCTGCTCGCCCTGGCCGTCGCGGGCCTGGTCCGGGCCGTCCGGATCTCCCGCGCGGCCCGTACCGCCCCTGCGGCGCGGGTGTCGCCGCCGGAGCAGGCGGAGAGCGGGGCTGTCACTGCGGGCTCTGTCAGTGCCAGCTCTGTCACGGCTGGCGCCACGACTGGCGGCTCTGTGACCGTCCGTTCCTCGGTGGGCCGCTCCGTCGGAGCCCTCGCCCTCGGTGTCGCGGTCGCCGTCGTGCCGCTGGTGCTGCCGCTGCCCTCGTCCGCGAGCGCCGGTGCCGTCGAGACGCCGGAGGGTCAGCAAGTGTACGACGCCGGGAGTGACCTGGCGGAGGACGGCCAGTTGTGGGCGGGCGCCGTGCAGGGCAACGTGGGGGAGCCGGGCCTGGGGGCGTTCGCCAACCGGGCCGAGGTGCTGAACAACCACCTGGAGGGCACGTACGTGCTGGCGGAGGACTTCGCCGGTGAGCTGGACGTGGTGCTGTGGCCGGAGAACGGCAGCGACCTGGACCCGCAGACGACGCCGGACGTGGCGCGCGGCCTGGACAACGCCTCGACGGCGGTGGGTGCGCCGATCCTGGTGGGGGCGCAGGAGTTCCCGGACGCCGGCGGCCGGTACAACGTGTCGCTGCTGTGGCAGGCGGGGCAGGGCGTGATCGCCCGGTATGCGAAGCAGCACCCGGCGCCGTTCGGTGAGTACATCCCGCTCCGGTCGATCCTGCGGCTGTTCTCGGACCAGGTGGACCGGGTGACCACGGACATGATCCCGGGGGTCAACCCGCCGTACGTGGACGTGCCGAGCCGGCTCGGTCAGGACGCGTACCGGCTGGGCACCATCATCTGCTTCGAGGTGGCGTACGACGAGATCATCCGGGACGCGGTCCTGGAGGGTGCGCAGGTGCTGGTGATCCCCACGAACAACGCGTCGTTCGGGTGGACGGCGGAGTCGACGCAGCAGCTCGCGATGTCGCGGCTGCAGGCGATCACGACGGGGCGGGCCGCGGTGCAGATCTCCACGGTGGGTGTCTCGGGTGTCATCACGCCGGACGGCACCGTGGTGCGGGACACGGAGCTGTTCACGGCCGACCAGTTCGTGGTGGACCTGCCGCTGCGGTCCTCGATCACGCCCGCTGTGGCGGCGGGGTACTGGCCGGGCTGGATCGTGGGCGGCCTCGCGCTCGCGCTGGTGGTGGCGGGCGTCGTGGGCGGGATCGGCGCGCGGCGTCGGGCCCGGGGGTAGGACGCGACCGCCGCTGGACCTACACGTACGAGAAAAGACACGTACGAAAAAGACCGCCGGCCCGAACCGTGACTG
>NZ_JBHWZO010000306.1:0-6803 GCF_042728455.1 Promicromonospora sp. NPDC060204 | reverse complement strand
GCGCCGCCGTAAAACCGTAGCGGAGGGCCCCTGGGGCCCGTGAGCGAGGCGGCGCACCCCTCACGTTCGCCCGGACCGGACCCAGCCACGGACCGGGACCCAAGAAAAAGCTACTGCCCCGAAGCCGCGTACTTGGCCTCCGTCAGAGCCTTCGCGCCCCTCCACCACGGCTCGTTCTCCCGATACCACCCCACGGTCGCCTCCAGCCCCGCCCGGAAGTCCGTGTACCGCGGCACCCACCCCAGCTCGTCCCGGAGCAGGCTCGCGTCGATCGCGTACCGCAGGTCGTGCCCGGGCCGGTCGGTCACGTGGTCGAAGTCGTCGGCGTCCCGCCCGAAGATCTCCAGGAGCGTGCGCACCACGTCGAGGTTGCTGGTCTCGCCGTCGGCGCCGATCAGGTACGTCTCGCCGATGGTGCCCCGCTCGATGATCGTCCACACGGCCGCGTTGTGGTCCTCGACGTGGATCCAGTCGCGCACGTTGAGCCCCGCGCCGTACAGCCGGGGGCGCACGCCGTCGATCAGGTTGGTGACCTGGCGCGGGATGAACTTCTCGATGTGCTGGTAGGGGCCGTAGTTGTTCGAGCAGTTCGAGATGGTCGCCTGCACGCCGAAGGACCGGACCCAGGCCCGGACCAGGAGGTCGGAGCCCGCCTTGGTCGACGAGTACGGCGACGACGGGTTGTACGGCGTCTCCGGCGTGAACCGGTCGGGGGTGTCGAGCGGCAGGTCCCCGTACACCTCGTCCGTCGAGATGTGGTGGAACCGCACGTCGTGCCTGCGCACCGCCTCCAGCAGCGTGAACGTGCCGACCAGGTTCGTCTGCACGAACGGCGACGGGTCGTTCAGGGAGTTGTCGTTGTGCGACTCGGCCGCGAAGTGCACGACGAGGTCCGCGTCCCCGACAAGCTGGTCGACCAGCGGCGCGTCCGTGATCGAGCCCTCGACCAGCTCCACCCGGTCCGCGACCGGGGCCAGCGAGGTGCGGTCGCCCGCGTAGGTCAGGGCGTCGAGCACGGTGACCCGCGCGTCGGGCCGCTCGCGCACGGTCTGGTGCACGAAGTTCGCGCCGATGAAACCCGCGCCGCCGGTGACCAGGACGCGCATCGGTCAGTCCCGTCCGTAGATGTCGCGGGTGTAGACCTTGTCCGCGACGTCGTCGAGCACGTCGGTCCGCCGGTTGGCGATGATGACGTCGGCGCGCGACTTGAACTGGTCCAGGTCGCGCACGACCTCCGAGGAGAAGAAGTCGTCCTGCTCGAGGGTGGGTTCGTAGACGATGACCTCGATGCCCTTGGCCTTGATCCGCTTCATGATGCCCTGGACGCTGGAGTCCCTGAAGTTGTCCGAACCGGCCTTCATCACCAGCCGGTACACACCCACGGTCTTGGGCTCCCGGCGCAGGATGTCCGCGGCCACGAAGTCCTTGCGGGTGGTGTTGGCGTCCACGACCGCGTTGATCAGGTTCTGCGGCACGGTGGCGTAGTTGGCCAGCAGCTGCTTGGTGTCCTTGGGCAGGCAGTACCCGCCGTAGCCGAAGGACGGGTTGTTGTAGTGCGTCCCGATCCGCGGGTCCAGGCCCACGCCCTCGATGATCTGCGCCGTGTCCAGGCCGTGGGTGGCCGCGTAGGTGTCCAGCTCGTTGAAGTACGCCACCCGCAGCGCCAGGTAGGTGTTGGCGAACAGCTTGATCGCCTCGGCCTCGGTCGGGTGGGTCAGCAGCACCGGGGTGGTCTCGTCCAGCGCGCCCTCCAGCAGGAGGTCGGCGAACTGCCTGCCGCGGTCACCGGTGTCCCCGACCACGATGCGCGAGGGGTGGAGGTTGTCGTACAGGGCCCGGCCCTCGCGCAGGAACTCCGGGGAGAAGACGATCGCTGCCCCCGGGTGCTCGGCCCGCATGCGCTCGGTGAACCCGACCGGGATCGTCGACTTGATCACGATCGTCGCGTCGGGCACCCGCTCCAGGACGTCGTCGATCACGGTCTCGACCGAGGACGTGTCGAAGAAGTTGGTGACCTCGTCGTAGTTGGTCGGCGTCGCGATCACCACGACGCCGGCCTCCGCGTACGCCTGTTCCTTGTCCAGGGTCGCGGTCAGCGCCAGCTCCCGGCCGGCCAGGTACTCCTCCAGCTCGGGGTCCACGATCGGCGAGACCCGGTCGTTGACCTGGGCCACCTTGACCGGGTCCACGTCCAGCGCCCACACCTCGTGCTTCTGCGCGAGCAGCACCGCGTTCGACAGCCCGACATACCCCGTACCGACAACAGCGATCTTCACGACCAGGCTCCTGACAGGAAGAGTTCGACAACGGGCCCATGGTAGGCGCGCCGTGCGGTCCGTAGGTCCGGCGCCGGAGCGCCCGAGAAGCGCTTCATCCAGTGACGCACGCCACACCGGCGACCGAGCGCGCCCGAGGTTAGGCTTGCCTCACCATGTCTCAGACCTCCAGCGCTCCCACCGACCGGCCCCGCAAGGGCACCCGCACCACGGCGACCGTCACGGCGGTCCGGCAGCTCACGCCGCACATGATCCGGGTGACGCTCGGCGGCGAGGCCCTGGCCGACGTCGACCCCACGCCGTTCCCCGACCGCTACGTGAAGCTGGTCATGGCCGAGCCCACCGAGCCCGAGGGCCGCCCCGTCCTGCGCACCTACACGATCCGCACCGTGACGGAGTCCGGCTGGGACATCGACGTCGTCACGCACGGCGACGTGGGCCACGGCGGGCCCTGGGCCCAGCGGGTCCGGCCGGGCGACGAGGTCTCCTTCGTGGGCCCGGGCGGCGACTACGCGCCGTCCCCCGAGGCCCCGTGGCACCTCCTGGCCGGCGACGAGTCCGCCCTCCCGGCCATCGCGGCCGCGTGCGAGGCCCTGCCCGACGGCGCCGTGGCGCACGTCTTCGTCGAGGTCGCCGACGCGTCGGAGGAGCAGCAGATCACCAGCGCCGCGAACCTGCACCTCACCTGGGTCCACCGGTCCACGGGGGCGAGCCTGGCCGACGTCGTGCAGGCCGCCGAGCTGCCGGACGGCACCCCGCACACGTTCCTGCACGGCGAGGCCGGCTGCGTGCGCGACCTGCGCCGCTGGGCGCGCGGGACGCTGGGCGTGCCGCGCGAGCTGCTCTCCGCGTCGGGCTACTGGCGGCTCGGGCGCGACGACGAGCGCTGGCGCGCGGAGAAGGCCGACTGGCGGGCCGCCGTCGAGCAGGACGACCTGGTGCTCGCCGCGCACTGAGCGCGGCACTTCCTGAGAGCGCGCCCGGCGGGCCCTACAGCCCGTCGAGCACCGCGAACCAGCGGTCCGCCGTCGGGCCGTCGTAGGGCGCCTCGCCGGCCCGCACCGCGGCGAGGAGCGCGTCGGCATCCGCCCGTACCTGGGCCACGACCGACGGCGGATAGTTGTACCGCACCGAGTGCTCCGCGAACTCGTCCTCGTCGTCGATGTAGAACTCACCGTGCGCCCGGGCCCGTTCGCTGCCCGGCTGCACGGCGAGCACGTCGAGGTCCATGTCGATGCCCGAGACCTCGAACGCCGGGCCGCGGCCGTCCCCGCCGTCGGGCACGGCGCGCCACTCCGGGACCGTCGTGAGGTCGATGTAGAGGCGCACGCCCCGCGGGTGGTCGCGGTAGATGTCCGCGACCCAGCCGACCTCGCCGAAGAGCACGACGCCGGGATAGCGCGTCCGGTACTCCCGGCCGGGCCTGCTGAAGCGCGTCCCGGCGGGGTAGCCGAGCCACACGCCGTGCTCGTCCCGGCCGAGGTGCACGGCGTCGAACCGCCAGTGCGGCGTGCCGTCCCACTTGCGCATGCGGCAGCCCACGAGGGTGCCCGGCTCCGTGGGCCGCGACGACGAAAAGGCCTGGTCAGCAGGTTGTTGCGCAGACATGTCCGGGAGCCTACCCAGTCGTCGCCGGGGCGTAACCGGAGGGCACTACGCTCTGGCCACCGTCGGCGCCGTGCACACGCCGGGACGACGGTTCTCCTGCTCAACCGTCGACCCCACGAGGAGTCTTCATGTCCCCTGCAAGCCGCCGTCTCGCCGCGTCCGGTGAGACTGCGCACCAGGTCCCGGCCGCCGACGAGATGATCGCCGAGGCGCTGCTCACCGCCACCGCCGAGACCCTGTACAACCCGCATCCCGACAATCCGGGCCCGTTACCCGAGGCCCGGCCCGTGCCGACTCCCGACCAGGAGTCCTGGACCCAGGCCAAGGAGCCCAGCCGCCAGCCGCGGGAGGTGTGGTCCGCCCCCGACCGCGCCGCGGACCGCCCGTTCCAGGAGCGTCCCGAACCCCTCTCCGGTGACGCCGTCGTCACCGCCGCCCTGCGCCGCGGCCTGCCGATCGACGAGGCCGTCACGACCTCCGTCCGCACCGCCGGGAGCCTGGACACCGCGCAGTGGCGGTCGCTCTGCCACTCGCTCATGGCGCACCCCGAGACGCGCCGGGCCGGCGTCGCCGGAGCCGCGCTGATCGCGCAGCGCGTCGGCCTGCGCGAGCTCGCCTGGGACCTGCTCCGCCAGCTCGGGCCGGACGACGCCGCCCGCCTCGCCCCGGCGGAGTACCTCCGGGCGGGCATCGCCATGGCCAGCCCCGACGTCGCCCGCACCGCCGCGACGTGGGTGCGGCACGGGATCGTGTCCGACGCCCCCGTGCTGCTCGAGCTCGCGCGGCTGCTGTTCATCGCCGACGAGGCCGCGCTGGCCGCCGAGGCCCTCGACGCAGCCCGACGTGCGCCCGGCCTGACCGACCAGGTCCAGGCCTCGATCGACCACCTGGCGCCCTGGATCGAGAAGGCGCACCGGCCGGCCGCGCCGGCCCGGGTGCCCGCCGGGCACGTGTCGTTCGCCGTGCTCGACTACAAGGCGCCCGACGAGAACGTGGCGTCCACCAACATCGGCGACACGATCCAGACCGTCGCGAGCCTCGGCCACCTGCTGCGGCACGAGGGCCTGCGCCTGCACGGCGACGCCGCCGTCACCGAACCCGTGCGGCTCCTCGCCGGCCGCGTGCGGCCCGAGCACGTCGTGCCGGGCCCCGGCGCCGACATCGACCTGACGCTGGTCCAGCGCGACATGTCGCGGCTGGACGCCGTGCCCGAGAACACGTGGATGCTGGCCTACGGCTGGTACATGCACAGCCAGTTCGACCTGCGGTTCGACTTCCCGTTCCACGAGAACCTGCAGCCCCTGTTCGTGTCGTTCCACATCAACAAGCACGCCGTGCTCACGCCCACCGCCGTCGACTACCTCCGGGCCCACGGGCCGATCGGCTGCCGGGACTGGACCACGGTGCACCTGCTGCTCAACGCGGGCGTCCCGGCGTTCTTCAGCGGCTGCCTCACCACCACCGTCGACACCGTGTTCCCGGCCGGGTTCACACCCGCACCCGCCGGGGCGCCGACCGTGTACGTGGACGCTCCCGTCCCGGAGCACGACGCCGCGGGCGAGTCCGTCACGCACCTCTACCCGGAGGTGCGCCGCCACGCGTTCGCCCGCAACGTGTACGACGCCGTCGACCTGCTCGACGGCTACCGCAGCCGGTACTCGCGCGTGGTCACCTCACGCCTGCACGCCTTCCTGCCCGCGTGGTCCATCGGGGCCGACGTCGACTTCCGGCCGCGGAACGACGCCGACATCCGGTTCGCGGGCCTGCTCGACGCCGACGAGGCCGGCCGGCGCGCCATGCAGCGCCGAATCCGGGACGTCGTCGCCCCGGCGATGGCCAGGATCCTCGCCGGCGCCCCGCGCGACGAGGTCTACGCGACCTGGGCCGCCACCGTGGCCCCCGAGGTCGAGCTGGCGCGGGCGGTGCACGCCGCACCGGTGTCGGTGCCGGCCGGCACCTGCGACGTGGCCGGCATCGTCGCCGGGGTGCGCGCCACGCGGACCGTCGTGGAGGCCGTCTCGCCCCGGACCGGGACGGGCCCGGCGCTCAACGTCGCCGTTGCGCTCGACGGCAACCTGCGCTCCCAGATGGAGGTGGTCGTGGCCGGGGTGGTGCGGCACACCGACCGTCCGGTGCGGGTCGTGGCGCTCACGCGCGACCACACACCGGCCGACCACGTCCGGCTCGCGGCCCTGTTCCCCGAGGTCACGTTCGAGTGGTACGCCTGCGACGGGACCGACTACGGGCCCGTGCTCGGCATGCTCAAGCACATCACGGTCGCCACGATGGACCGCCTGCTGCTGCCCGACCTGCTGCCGCACCTCGACCGCGTGCTCTACCACGACCTGGACGCGCTGTGCGTGGTGGACGTGGCCGAGCTGTACGACACCGACCTCGGCGGTGCGCCGCTGGCGGCCCGCCCGTCGATCTCGTACAACTACCGGCACGGCGTCGGGAACGTCATCCGGTCCACGCGCCTGCTCCAGCACGACCCGGGTGCCGCGCGCGACCTGGTGCGGGCGATGATGCAGCGGCACCGGCACGGCTACCAGGGCTTCAACGCGGGCATCCTGGTGCTCGACCTGGCCGTGATGCGCGCCGACGGCTTCACCGCGGAGTTCGTGCCGTACGCGGAGCGGTACGGGCTCAACGACCAGGACGTGCTGAACGCCTACGCCGGGTCGCGCTACCGCGTCCTGGACGCCCGGTGGAACGCGTGGCCCACGCAGGAGCTCGTCGCCGAGCCGGGGCTGATCCACTGGGCCGGCCCGGTCAAGCCCTGGCACGAGGACCGGTACATCCTGCTCAAGGAGCACTGGGCGGCCGCGGAGGCGTGGCTGACCGCCCGCCGCTAACCCGGCCGGCAACGTTGAGTGCTGGGTATTTGCGCTCCTGGAGGGTCCAGAAGCGCAAATACCC
>NZ_JBHWZO010000305.1:0-6895 GCF_042728455.1 Promicromonospora sp. NPDC060204 | reverse complement strand
GGTCCCTCGGGGGACCTGCACGTCTGACACGGGCGGGGGTGTGGTCAGCGGCCTGCCGGGGTGAGCTCGATGCGGTCCAGGTTCCAGTTCTGGTACGCGTCCTCGGGCAGGGCGATGCGCAGCGTGTGCGTGCCCTTCGTGAGGCGTTGCGTGACGCCGCTGGGCTGGAGCACCTGCTTGGCGTGGCTGGTCGTGTTCCGGACGTCGACGCGGGCGCTCGGCGCGCCGTCGTCGAACGCCACGGTGTACGCGCCGGCGGGCGAGTACGGCGACGACGCCCGCACCGCGACCTCGTAGGTACCGGTCTTCGGCACCTCGACGGAGTAGGTGAGCCACTCGCCGCCGCGCATCCAGCCGAGGCTGACGGCGCCGTCCAGGTCCTGGATGTCCACACCTTCGCCCGGGCGCATCTGCAGGTTGCTGCGGTTGGCGGGCTCCAGGTCGTGGTACCCGACGCCCTCGCCGGGCAGGAAGTCCTCGGCCTGGACGCGGACGGCGCCGCGCGGCAGCGGGTCGCCCTCGCCGGTGCGGAGCCAGCTCTCCAGCTTCTCGACGTCGTCGGTCTGGAAGATCGTCGTGTGGTACCCGTCCACCAGGGCCTCCCAGCCGCGCAGCGGGTCGATGAGCGAGGCCTCGTCGGTCATCCGCTCCGACAGGCCGTTCCACATCGTGTTGCTCCAGACGCGGCTCCCGCTCGCGACCTTGTCCAGGAACGGGCGGCGCGCGACGACGTCGGCCGTGCTGTCGAAGTTGACCTCGTAGGCCACGGGCTGGTCGGCGCCGAACTTCTCGACGTCCGCCACGTTCGTGTCGGTGACCATGTGCATGTAGACGGCGCCGTGGTGCGCGGCCCGGAACTCCTGGACCTGCTCGACGGGCGCGTCCGACTTGTACAGGCCGTTGCGGACCGTGCCGGTCTCGGTCAGCACCGCCCAGATCTCCTCGCGGAACGGCCAGCCCTTGTCGAGGTTGACCAGGCCGCGGTCCTTCGCAAGGAGCATCGCCTGCTCCAGCGTGGGGATCCGCTCGTCGGTCAGCGCGGCCTGCGCGCCGCCGAGGCCCGCGCGCAGCCGGAGCCCCTCGATCTGCTCCAGCGTCAGGCTGTCCACGCGGCCGGTCCCGTTCGTGGTGCGGTCCACGGTCGTGTCGTGCATGAGCACGGGGACGCCGTCGGCGGTGAGCTGGACGTCCAGCTCGACGATCTCCGCGCCGTCCGCGAACGCGGCCAGGATCGCGGGGGCGCTGTTCTCGGGGGCCGCGCGCCACTGCGCACGGTGGGCCGCGGTGAGGATCTTCGCGTTCGGGCCGTGGTCCAGCAGGTCGCGGTAGGCGCGTTCGGCGGGGGTGCCGCCGCCGTGGCCCTGGCCGCCGAACGCGGCGGGGGCGGCCGACGACGCCAGGGCGTCCCCGGTACCGACGTGCTGGGTCCCGGCGTGCTGGGCGCCGGCGCCGAGCACCGAGGCGGTGGCCCCGGACAGCACCAGCGCGGCCGTCGTGACGACGGCCCCGACGCGGGTACGGATGCGTGAGTTCATGGGCCCGACTCTGGTGGTGGTGCCGGCCGCCGGGGCGAAGCGCACACGGCGGCCGGCTGAACACTCGCTGAACGTCAGCCCTGCGCGCAGGTCACACGGGCGTCGGCCCAGTCGGCGTGGTCGAAGTTCTTGCCGTCCGGACCCTCGTCGGCGACCAGGCGCAGGCGGCGCACGCCCGTGACGTCGACGTCGAGCGGCACGCCGCCGTCGTCGTTGGACAGGACCGGGGTCTCGGCGAGCAGCACGCCGTCGCCGTAGACGGCGAACCGCACGGAGCCGACGCCGGTGTCGCCGGGCTTGTCGAGCACCTCGTCGTCGATCCCGACGACGGCCGTGAACGCCGTGCAGGCGCCGCCGAGCCAGGCGGTCACCGAGCCGGTCGCGTGCATGCCGATGCCCTTGGCGTAGGTGGTGCCCGCGATCCGCAGCGGCGCGCCGTCGCCGCCGGCGGCCTCGCCGTTGGAGCGGTCGCGCTCGACCGGGCCGTAGCCGTTGCTCTGTTCGGTCCAGTCGAGGTCGGAGACGTAGGGGTTGCCGGTCGGGGCGGGCGGCGTGACCCAGAGCGTGGTCTGGCTCGCGGCGACGTGGTCGCCGCCGCCACCGGGCGCGCCCGCGGCCCGGTAGTCGACGTCGACCGGCACCTCGAACGTGCCCGTCGCGCCGTCGGCGGGCACCCGGACCTGCCACGTGAAGCGCGCGGTCTGCCCGGCGGCGAGCCGCGCCACGGTGCGGGTGCCCTGGTCCGCGGACCAGCCCTCGGGCAGGTCGGGCGTCAGTCGTACGCGCGTGACGGCGCGGTCCGCCACCGTGAACGCGGCCGTGACCGCCACGGTGCTGCCGGGCTCGACGTCGGCCTGCTCCGGGTCGACCGTGATCGTGGCGTCCGGCCGGGCCTCCAGCGGCTCCAGGCACGACTCCCGGTCCCCGGTCGCCGCGCACACGACGGCGACGAAGCCGCCGTTGTCCGCCGTCGGGACCCGCAGCGTGTCCGCGGCCGTGGTGCGCACGGTCGAGTGCACGGTGGCCGACCCGTTCGTGCCGTCGTCCGTCAGCAGGTCGACAACCACCTTGGACCCGCGCGCGAGGCCCGCCAGCGGGAGCCGCAGCGGCTCGCCCGAGCCCGCGCGCATGCCGCCCACGAACCAGCGGTCCCCGGAGCGACGCGCGAGCACCGCGTCCTTGCCCGGCGTGCCGCTGAGCAGCCGCGCCTCGTCCCAGGTCGTGGGGAGGTTCCGCAGGAACGGCAGCGCGTTCGGCTCGTCGTCGTACCCCTCGGGCTTGTCCGAGATGTGCTGCCAGCCCGACTCGTAGACGACCGCCATCGCCGCCTGCTGCGCCTTGGACGTCCTGGCGTTGTCGCGGGAGAAGACCACCGGCGTGAAGTCCATCGACCCGAGCACGTTGCGCGTGAACGGCACGATGAGGCTGCGCTCGGGGCTGATCCCGTTCTCCATGCCGCGCACGGCCTCGTAGCTCATGATGTGCGGCCAGGTGCGCTGCATCCCGGTGGGCAGGGCGGCGCCGTGGAAGTTGACCATCAGCTCGTACCGGGCGGTGTCGCGCGCGACGTCGTCGTACCACTGGTGGATCTCCTGCGAGTCGGAGTCCATGAAGTCGACCTTGATGCCGCTCACGCCCCACGACCTCAGCCGCGGCAGCCACTCGTCGCGCTGCTCCTGGGTGCGCAGGTCACGGCTGTGGAACCAGACGATCACGTCGACGCCGCGGGTGTGCGCGTAGCGGACCGTGCGCGGCACCCAGCTCGCGTCCCAGCCCTCGTCGAGCAGCACGTACTCCCAGCCGTTGCGCGCGGACAGGTCCACGAAGTCCCGCTGGCGCGCCTCGTCGCGCGGGCTGCTCCCGTCGGTCAGCCAGCTCCAGCTCGACCGGCCCGGCCGGATCCAGTCCGCGCCCGGGTCCAGGGCGGCGGGCGTCGCGAGGTCGTCGACCAGCGTGGAGCCGACGACGCCGGCCAGGTCGCCGACGATCGCGACCCGCCAGGGCGTCGACAGGTCGCCCGTCGTGGTGACGGGGCGGCCCTCGAAGAGGTCGACGCCGTACCGCAGCGAGCCGGCCTCGTGGGTGAGGTGCGAGCCCGAGTAGTCGCCGTGCAGGTCGGCCTCCGTGACCAGCACGTACCGGTCGCCCTGCCCGAACAGCACCGGGTACCCGACGCTGCCGGAGCCGTTGCCCGCCGCGGCGGTCGTCGTGCTCCACTCCGCCTCGTAGTTGACGGCGTAGGAGCGCTGCATCCACGCCGGGCCGTCCGCGGCCGGCTCCCACGCGCCGGACTCGTCGTCGACCCGGTGCTCGCCCGGTCCGTCCAGCAGGTAGCGGTAGGCGACGCCGTCGTCGGACACGCGGACCGCGATCCGCAGCCGCGCGCCGGCCGGGTCGGCGAACGTGAACACGGACTCGCGGTGGGTGTAGCTGCGGCGCTCGCGCTTGCCGGTGCTCATCGAGTAGGTGTCGGAGACGGTGCGGTCCTGCCGGCCTGCGAACGTCAGGCCGGTGGTCAGGTCGCCGTCGCTGCCCCGCAGACCCAGCTGCGTGGCCGAGAGCACCGTGTCGCCGTCGGCGAGCACGTCGAGCGCCACCTGCCCGGCGGCGTCCAGGCGCAGCAGCCCGTCCAGGTGCGAGCCGCGCGGGCCCTCCACCCGCCAGCTCGACGCCGTCCCGCCCGCCGGGGCCAGGCCGATGCCGTCTGCCGGAGTACCGCCCGCCGGGGCGGCGCTCGCGCTGCCCGCGACGACCAGGCCGCTCGCGACGAGGGCGACGGCTGACACCGCTGTCACCAGATGGAGAGCAGGACGGAACGCTGGTACGAGCTTCACGAGGTCTCCCTTGACTTCGGTCCGGCACCGACGTCGGCCCGGTGCGCCGCCCAGAAGGCTAGGCGGCGCACCGGACCAGGTCAACAGGCGTTCTCGCAGGTCCTGCTGCTGCTACTGGCGCCCCGGGCGCAGGTCGAGGCGGCGCAGGAGCTGGGCGTTGAGCGCCACGACCACGGTCGACAGCGACATCAGGACGGCGCCCGCCGACATCGGCATCACGAAGCCGATCGGCGCCAGCACGCCCGCGGCCAGCGGCACCGAGATCAGGTTGTACCCGGCCGCCCACCACAGGTTCTGCTTCATCTTGCGGTAGCTGGCCCGCGACAGCTCGATCACGGACAGCACGGACCGGGGGTCGTCGCTGGCGAGGATGACACCGGCGGACGCGATCGCCACGTCGGTGCCGGCCCCGATCGCGATGCCGACGTCGGCCTGGGCGAGCGCCGGGGCGTCGTTCACGCCGTCGCCGACCATCGCGACCTTGCGGCCCTCGGCCTGGAGCTGCGCCACCTTGGCGGACTTGTCCTCCGGCCGGACGCCGGCGAAGAACCGGTCCACGCCGAGCTGGTGCGCCACGGACTGGGCCACGGCCTCGGCGTCGCCGGTGATCATGACCACCTGGACGCCCCGGTCGTGCAGCGCGCGGACGGCGTCCGCGGACTCGGCCCGTACCTCGTCGGCGAGCTTGATGGCGCCGACCACCGCGCCGTCGCGCAGCACGTGCAGGATGATCGCGCCGTCCTTGCGCCAGGTTTCTGCCACCGCCAGCTCGTCCTGCCGGTTCTCCTCCAGCAGGCGCGGCCCGCCGACGCGGATCTCGTGCCCGTCGACGGTGGCCGTCACGCCCACGGCGGGCGACGAGGCGAAGCCGGTCGCGCGCGGGACCGTGAGGCCCCGCTCCTGCGCCGCCCGCACGATCGCCCGGGCCAGCGGGTGCTCGCTGTCCGACTCGGCGGCAGCCGCGAGCGCCAGCAGCCTGTCGGCGTCGAGGCCTGCCTGGCCGGAGGCCCCGGCACCCTGCGCGTCGGGCTGAATGCCGCCGTGCTGCGTGTCGGCCGGCTGGACGTCGGCGACCGTGGGCTCGCCCTTGGTCAGGGTGCCGGTCTTGTCGAACAGCACGGTGTCGACGGTGCGCATGCTCTCCAGCGCCAGACGGTCCTTGATCAGCACGCCGCCCCGGGCGGCACGCTCCGTGGCGATCGAGACGACGAGCGGGATCGCAAGGCCCAGCGCGTGGGGGCAGGCGATGACGAGCACGGTCACGGTGCGGATCACGGCGTCGTCGGGCAGGCCGAGCAGGGTCCAGACGACGGCGGTGACCGCGGCCGAGCCCAGCGCGAACCAGAACAGCCAGCCCGCGGCGGTGTCGGCGAGGCGCTGCGCGCGCGAGGAGGAGGCCTGGGCCTCGGCGACCAGCCGCTGGATGCCGGCCAGGGCGGTGTCGTCGCCGGTGGCGGTCACCTCGACGCGCAGGCCGGAGTCGGTGGCGACGGTGCCGGCGGTCACGGGTTCGCCGGGGCCGCGCGGGACGGTGCGCGACTCCCCCGTCACCATGGACTCGTCCATCTCCGCCCGGCCGTCGACGACGCGCCCGTCGGCGGGGATGCTCCCACCCGGCCGCACCACGACGACGTCGCCGACCACGAGTTCGGCCGGCGCGACCTTGACGACCTGGTCGCCGTCGACCCGCTCGGCCTCGTCCGGCAGCAGCGCCGCGAGCGAGTCCAGGGCCGACGTCGTCTGCGCGAGCGAGCGCATCTCGATCCAGTGGCCCAGCAGCATGATCACGATCAGGAGCGCGAGCTCCCACCAGAAGTCGAGCTGGTGGTCGAGCAGCCCCAGGCTGGCGCCCAGTGACGCGACGAACGCGACCGTGATGGCGAGGCCGATCAGCAGCATCATCCCGGGCTTGCGGGAGCGCAGCTCGGAGACGGCGCCGGTGAGGAACGGCGAGCCGCCCCAGACGTACATGACGGTACCGAGCACCGGCGGGATCGCCGTG
Organism: Promicromonospora sp. NPDC060204; assembly: GCF_042728455.1. Classification (NCBI taxonomy): domain Bacteria; kingdom Bacillati; phylum Actinomycetota; class Actinomycetes; order Micrococcales; family Promicromonosporaceae; genus Promicromonospora; species Promicromonospora sp. NPDC060204. Next base: position 524 of record NZ_JBHWZO010000305.1, on the reverse strand, counting down.
GCCCAGGCGGCGTCGGGCAGCTCGTAGCCCAGGATCATCGCGAACATGCCGGAGAACGCGACGACCGGCACCGCCAGGACGAGCATGATCCAGAACAGCCGCCGGAACTGGCCGACGTGGTCGCCGTGCCCGCCGTGGCCCATGTGGCCGGCGTGTTCGTCGTGGCCGGCGTGGGTGTCGTGACCGGCGTGCTCGTCATGGCCCGTGTGGTCGGTGTCGTGGCCTGCATGCTCGCCGGTGGGGGTACTTCCGTGCGCCGCGTGCTCCTCGTGCGACATGTGCTCGTGGTGCGCGCGCTCGTGGTCCGCGTGCTCGTCGGGCACGGCGGGGCCGGGTGCGACAGGCTGCACGGTGGGGTGCTGGTGTGGCTCGTTCATGGATCGGCTCCTGGGTTGAGCAGAGCATGCCCGGTGGGGCAGCAACACCTCATGTATACCCCTAGGGGGTATCGACGTCAAGCGTCCGGCCTCCCGGCAGCCGAGGATCCAGGAGCGCCCACGACAACGAGGTGTGTTGCTGTGCGT
>NZ_JBHWZO010000304.1:0-6913 GCF_042728455.1 Promicromonospora sp. NPDC060204 | reverse complement strand
CCTCGGCCTAGCGAGGCCCCGCCCGGGCGGTCGGACGGCGGCGGCTCAGCCGACCCGTGTGAGCCGGAAGGTCTGCGCCGCCGACCCGGTGCACGGTTGCTGCGTGAACCGGGTCCCGTCGGCCCCCGGCGCGGAGCCGAGCGTCAGGCACGCGCCGCTGTGCCGGGCGGTGAAGGTGACGCCGCCGCCCGTCGTCGTCGGCCGCCACTGCTGGTTGGTGCCGCCCACGTAGGACCACAGGTGCACCGCCGTGCCGGCCGCCACCGCGCCCGGACCGCCGGCCACGTCCCAGACCTTGCCGGCGTGCTGGTTGGCCACCTGGTAGTACCCGTCGGTCGTGGGCGTGAAGCGCCAGCGCTGGTTCGCCTGCGCGGCGGCGCCGCAGGCCCACTGCTGCAGGCCGGTGCCGTCGGCGGTGCCCCAGTCGGCGGCGTCGAGGCACCTGCCGCTCGCCGACGAGGCGACCTGGTACCAGGAGGCCGGGTCCGGGTCGGCCGGGGTGGTGATCGACTGCGGGTCCCACGTGTACGTGGCCACGGCCCGGCCGGGCAGGGTGTGGGTCAGGGAGCGGCCCTCGTCCGTGATGGAGAACGTGCGGCTGCCGGAGGAGGCGTTCACGACGTACGCCACGCGCGTGCCGTCCGGGTTCTGGTAGACGACGTTCTGCAGCCCGCCGGACTGCTCGCTGGTGGAGCCGATGCGGCGGGCGCCGGCGTCGATGAACTTGGTGAGGTGGCCCAGCACGTAGAACTCGGCGTTGCGGGTCACGGTGCTCCCGGCGATCTGGACGACGCCGTTGCAGCGGGTGCCGCAGTGCCCCTGGTGCGGGCCGCCGTTCTGGTCGAGTGCGAGGTTCCAGTTGATCGTCGTCTCCCCGCCGTTGCGCATGTTGCGCACCACGAGGTTCTCCGCGTGCCAGACCAGGGTGTCCCCGAAGGTGTTCGCCGCGTTGTCGCTGTCCGTGCCGGAGCACTCGGTGAAGTACACGCGCTTGCCCGCCGCGACCACCTGCGCCTGCGCCTCGGGGGAACCGCCGTAGCAGTGGAACGCGGCGCCGACGACGCGCGAGATGCCCTGGGTGCCCGAGAAGACCTCCAGCGGGTAGTCGGGCCGGTCCCAGTTGTGGTCGTAGGCGAAGATCTGGGTGCCCAGCCCGGCGCTGGTCAGCCGGGCGTCGAGCACCCGCAGGAACTGCGCCTGCTCGGCCGCGGACATGCTCAGCGACGGGTAGCTCGTGGCGAACAGCGGCTCGTTCGCCACCGTGAGGTCGCTGAGCGTCACGCCCTGCTGCGCGTAGGCCTGGATCGTGCGTACCAGGTAGTCGGCGTACTCGTCGTAGTTCTCGGCGCGCAGGCTGCCGCCGTTCAGCGAGTTGCCCGACTTCATCCACGCGGGCGGGGACCACGGGCTGCCCATGAACCGGATGTTCGGGTTGATCGCCAGGGCCTGCCGCAGCACCGGCAGGATCTGCTGCTGGTCGCGGGCGATGCTGAACTGCCCGGGCGTGTCCTCGTAGGTGTAGAAGCCGCCGGAGTTGAAGTCGGTGCTGCCCAGCGGCTGGCGCAGGTAGTTCAGCCCGATGCCGTCGCCGCTGCGCGAGAACAGCGACCGCAGCAGTGTGTCGCGGGTGCCGGCGGGCAGGCCGCTGATCAGCGCGGCGGACGCCTCGGTCACCGACGCGCCGGCGCCGGTGAAGCGCTGGGACACCTGGTCCGGGCTGACCCGGATGTCGGTGGCCTGCGGGCCGGTGCCGAACGCGAGGCTGCCGCCGTCGGCCAGCCTGCGGCTGCCGTCGGCGGTGGTGACCCAGACGTGGGCGGTGGTCGGGGCGGCGGCGGCCGAGCTCACGGCCGGCCCGACGCCGACGGCTGCGACGGCCAGCACGCTCAGTGTGGCGAGCGCCGTCCGGAGGTGCCCGGTGCGGGTGGTGCGCGTCATTGCGACTCCCTCGGTGGGTGGAATGTGGGCGCCACCCTACTCCTACCTACCAAGCACTCGGTAGGTAGGAGATCCACGTACCCGTAGACTCCCTCGGATGACACGAGAAGCCGGGGGCGCCAGGACGCGGCGTCCGCCCGCGGAGCGCCGGGCGGAGATCCTGCGCATCGCCATGGAGACGTTCGCGGAGCGCGGGTACCAGAGCGCGTCGCTCGCGGAGATCTCGGCGCGGGTCGGGCTCACCCAGGCGGGGGTGCTGCACTACTTCTCGTCCAAGGCCGGGCTGCTCACCGGCGTGCTCGACCTGCGCGACTCGACCGACATCGAGGAGCTCGGCAGCGAGCGCCCCCGCGGCCTGGAGTTCCTGCGGCACCTCGTGGAGACCACGCGCCGCAACACCGAGCGCGAGGGGATCGTGCGGCTCTACACCGTGCTCGCCGCGGAGAGCGTGACGGCCGAGCACCCGGCGCAGGACTACTTCCGCGACCGGTACCAGGGGCTGCTCGCCCTCGTGGTCGAGGCGCTCGACGAGGCCCGGGACCGGGACGAGATCGCGGCTGACGTCGACACCGCGACGACCGCCCGCGTGATCGTGGCGACGATGGACGGCCTGCAGCTCCAGTGGCTGCTGGAGCCCGGCTCGGTCGACATGACGCGGGCCACGGAGCTGGCGATCGTCCGCCTGATCGGCCGCGACCTGCCGCCCGCGGCGAGCCGCTAGGCGCCGGGCTCCGTGGCGTCGCCCGGCTCCGCGCCGTAGGACGTGGCGAGGTCCGCCACGTCGTGGGCGTAGGACACCGAGCGGTTGTAGGCGGCCAGCGCGGCCGTCCAGCCGTCGTCGGTGGTCAGGTCCCCGCCGCTCTCGCACAGGTAGTGCGCCGCCGTCAGCACCGCGTCGTCGATCTGGTGCGGGTCGGCCCGGCCGTCCAGGTTCCCGTCCTGTGCGTAGTCGCCCCAGGTGGTGGGGATGAACTGCATCGGGCCGACGGCGCGGTCCCACCGCACGTCGCCGTCGAGCTCGCCCTCGTCGGTGTCGAGGATCTCCATGACCCCCTCGCTGCCGTCCAGCGCGATGCCGATGATCGGCGGGCTCACCAGCCCGTCGGCGTCCGTGCTCGCCCCGAGATAGCTGCCGTGGATCGACTCCACGGCGCCGATGCCCGCGAGCGTGTTCCACCCGAGGCCGCACTCCGGGAGGGTCTCGGCCAGCCGCAGCGAGGCCCCGGCGTAGGCGGCCAGCGCTCGCCGCGGGATCTCGGTCCGCTCCGCGGTGTCGCGCAGCCAGCCCGGGTCGGCCAGGTCGGCGACCGGGACGGCGTCGCTCCCGCCCTCGGCGGAGGTGCCGGGAACCTGCTGCGCCGGCGCGGGCGGGTAGTCCAGCTCCAGCGCCTCGGGCAGCGTCCTCCCGCCCGGGCCGCAGGCGGTCAACAGCAACGCGGCCGCGCAGACGACGGCCCCAGCTCGTGCTCTCACGGTGCTGACGCTACGTCCGGTTCGCGCCGATCCGGTAGCCCGTGACAAGACCTCCCGCAAACGTGCGCTTCTCCGGCTGCCGCCCGGCCCGGCCCGGTCACACCGTCGCGGGGGCGTGCACCACCAGGACCGGGCACGGCGCGCCCCGCAGCACGGCGTCGGGCACGCTGCGCAGCATGCGGCCCAGCACCGTGGGGTGCCGGCGCCCGCCGACGACGACCAGGTCGTCCGGGGCCAGGTCCTCCAGCAGCACGCCCGCCGGGTCGCCGCGCAGGATCGCCGTCGTGCACGTGACCTGCGGGTACTTCTCCGCCCACCGGGCCACCTGGTCGGCCACCTCGGCCCGGGCCGCCTCGTGCCACGTCGCGGCGACGGGGTCCGCCTGGTACAGCGCCGAGCTGATCGGGTCGGTGCCCGTCACGTGCACCACCTCCAGCGGGCAGCCGCGCGTGGCCGCCTCGGCGAACGCCGCACCCAGGACGTCCGGCTCGTCGTCCCGGGCGATGCCCACGCGGATCCGCCGGGGGTCGCCGGTCGTCGCGCCCACGGGGACCACCACGACGGCCCCCGGGGACGACGCCGCGAGCGCCGACGACGTGGAGCCGAGCAGCATCCGGTCGAACGCGTCCAGCCCCCGGCGGCCCACCACCACGAGGTCGCAGGTGCGCGACCGCTGGCTCAGCACGTGCGCCGCGGTGCCGGGCAGCACCACCACCTCGACGTCGCGGCCGCCCGGCCGGCGTCCGCCGAGCCGGGTACGTGCCGCCTCCGCGGCCCGCCGGGCCTCGTCGCGCGTGTCCCGGACCGGGTCGCCCAACCCGGGCACGGGTGCGGGCGGCGTGGCATGGGTCGCCACCACCGTCAGGCGCGCCTCGTGCACGTCGGCGGCGTGGGCCGCCCAGTCGAGCGCGGACAGGCTCTCGCCCGACCCGTCGACGCCGACGACGATGCCCCGGTACCAGGTGATGCTCATGATCGGGCTCCTTGCTCTCGCACTTCCTGTGCTCACCACCAGCACATCAGCCGCAGGCCCCGCCCGGCAGTGCCACCAGGCCCCGCCGTCCGGGACGAAGGTCCCGCGCGCCGTGCCGCCCGCCCGCGCGCTAGCGTGGCTGCAGGAGGTGCCGATGGACCCGGTGAGCGCTCCGCGAGACCGCACCGACGTGCTGCTCGAGGCGGTCGTGGGGGTCAGCCGCGGCCTGGACCTCGAGACCGTGCTGCACCGGATCGTCGAGGCCGCCGTCGACCTCGTCGACGCCCGGTACGGCGCCCTCGGCCTGCTGGGCGCCGACAACCGGATCGCCAGGTTCCTCACGGTCGGCATGAGCGACGACGAGGTGGCGGCCATCGGCCCGTACCCCACGGGCCGCGGCGTGCTCGGCGAGATGATCCGTCACCCCGTGCCGCTGCGGCTGCGGGACCTGTCGGCGCACGTCGCGTCCGTCGGGTTCCCCGCCCACCATCCGCCGATGCGCACCTTCGTCGGCATGCCGCTGCGGGTGCACGGCTCCCCGTTCGGCAACCTCTACCTCACGGACAAGCGCGGCGGGGGCGAGTTCACCGCCGAGGACGAGCGGGTGCTGGAGGCGCTCGCGGCCTCGGCGAGCGTGGCGGTGGAGAACGCCCGGCTGTACGACGTGGCGCGGCTGCGCGAACGCTGGGCGCGGGCGAACGACCGGATCTCGCGCCACGTCCTGGCCGGGTCGTCGCCGCACGACGTGCTGACGCTGATCGCCAGCGAGGCGCGGGAGGTCGCGGACGCCGACGTGACGGTGACCGCCGTGCCGGACCCGATCACCGGGCGCCTGGTGCTGCAGTCGGCCGCGGGGCTCGACGCGGAGACGCAGGTGGGTTCGGTGCTCGCCGCCGACGGCACGTTCGCCACCCTCACGTTGCGCACGGGCGTGCTGATGGTGACGGACGACGCCACCGCGGACGAGCGCGCCAGCCTGGAGCTGGACCTGCCCGGCCCGCTCGGCCCCCTCGCCGTCTGGCCGCTCGGGCAGCCGGGCAGCGCCCGGGGCGTCCTGGCCGCGGGCCGGATCCGTGGCCGGATGCCCTTCTCGTCGGTGGTGGTCGAGGCCCTGGGCGCGTTCGCCGCGCAGGCCGCCGTCGCGCTGGAGCTGGCGGAGGGGCGCGCCGACGCCGAACGGGTCACGCTGCTGCGCGACCGGGAGCGCATCGCCCGCGACCTGCACGACCTGGCCATCCAGCGGCTGTACGCGACGGGCCTGGCGCTCCAGCGCGTGGCCCGGGGTGCGTCACCGGAGATCGCCGCGCAGCTCGGCAGGACCGTCGACGAGGTGGACGAGACCATCTCGCTGGTGCGCACCACGATCTACCGGCTGCAGTCGGGGGAGCAGCCCGCCGGCGCGGGCGCCCGCCGGGTGGGGCTGCGCTCCCGCGTGATCACCGAGGTCGACGCGACGGCGGCGGCGCTCGGCTTCACGGCCCGGCTGCGGTTCGAGGGGGCGGTCGACACGCTGGTGACGCCCGACGTCGCGGAGCACGTCGTCGCCGTCCTGCGCGAGGCCCTGTCGAACATCGCCCGGCACGCGCACGCGTCGCGGGCCGAGGTGCGGCTCGCCGTGGGGGAGGACGTGGTGCTCACGGTGAGCGACGACGGCGTGGGCATCCCGGAGGGTGCGACCCGCAGCGGCCTGCTCAACCTGGCCCGGCGCGCGGCGGAGTCGGGCGGCGTGCTGCTCGTGACGCCCGTGAACCCGGACGCCGTGCAGACCGGCACCCGGCTGGAGTGGCGGGTGCCGGTGTCGCAGGACGAGTCGCCGGAGCCCTGACCCGTCCCGGCGCTCTCAGGGGTGGTGGCGCTTCTCGTGCTCCAGCCGGTCGGCGAGCACGGCGGCCTGGGCCCGCCGTTCGAGGCCCAGCTTGGCGAAGATGCTGGACACGTAGTTCTTGACGGTCTTCTCGGCGAGGAACAGCTCGCCGCCGATCTGCCGGTTGGTCAGGCCGTGCCCGATCAGGCCGAGGATGCGCCGCTCCTGGTCGGTGAGCTGGGCCAGCGGGTCGGGCTCGTGGTGGGCGTCGGCCCGGAGCCGCTCCATGACGCGCGCCGTGGCGCGGGGGTCGAGCATCGACCCGCCCGCGGCGACGGTCAGGACGGCCTTGACCAGGTCGGTGCCGCGCACCTGCTTGAGCACGTAACCGGCGGCCCCGGCGAGGATCGCGTCGTAGAGGGCCTCGTCGTCGGCGAACGAGGTGAGCATGAGGCAGGCGAGGTCCGGCATCCGCGAGCGCAGCTCCCGGCAGACGGTGACGCCGTCGCCGTCGGGCAGCCGCACGTCCAGGACCACCACGTCGGGCTCGGCGGCGGGCACCCGGGCCAGCGCCTCCCGCGCGGTCCCGGCCTCGCCCACGACGCGGACGCCCGGCTCGGACTCCAGCAGGTCGGCCACGCCGCGGCGGACCACCTCGTGGTCGTCCACGAGGAACACGCGCACGTCCATGTGCCCCACCGTAGCCGCGGTGCCCGTCCCGGTCG
>NZ_JBHWZO010000303.1:0-6931 GCF_042728455.1 Promicromonospora sp. NPDC060204 | reverse complement strand
GAGCACGTGCTCCGTTCCCGGCGATCGTCATGTCAGCGCCCGGCTGTCACAGCTCCGCGGTCACAGCTCGGCGAGCATCTGGTCCAGGCGGTCGATCTCCGCCATCTGGTCCGCGGCGATGTTGTTCGCCAGCTCCAGCACCCGCTCCTCGCTGCCCGACCCCGCGACGTCCTTGCACATGGCGAGCGCACCCTCGTGGTGCTTGATCATGCCCTCCAGGTACAGCCGGTCGAACTCCGCCCCGGACGCGTCCTCGATCTTCGCCATCTCGGCGTCGGTCAGCATGCCGGGCATGTCGGCGTCGTGCCCGTGCTCCGGCGCTCGCGGACCCTCGCCGTCCCCGCCCTCCGCGGTCACGGGCACGGGGTAGTCGTTCTCCTCCAGCCAGCCGGACATGAGGTCGATCTCGCTGGCCTGCACCACGTCGATCCGGCTCGCGAACTTCTTGAGCTGCTCGGACTCGGTGCGCTCCGGTGCGAGCACCGACATCTCGATCGCCTGCCCGTGGTGCCAGATCATGTCGGTCAGGAACTCGGCGTCCGCCTTCGAGAACGGCGCCTCCGCGTTCGGCGCCCCCTCGTAGTCCTCGGGCGCGATGGTCTGTGCGGGCTCCCCCGGCTTGCCCGGCTGCACGACCACCGAGCTCGGCGTCGAGACCGCCTCCGGTACCTCGTCCGGGCTGCAGGCCGAGAGCACGAGGGTCGGCGCGAGCACGGCCAGGCCGATCACGGCCGTCCGCGCGCGGGCTCGTCGTCCGGCACCTGTCAGCGTCTTCACGGGCGATCCTCTCGTACGGGCTGAAGTCCGCGTCATCGACCGGTCATCGGCTCCCCTGCTCCGGGGTCGCGACAAACCATGGACGACGCTGACGCCGGAATCTATCAAGGTGCTGTGACGTGGGAACACCTTCGCCGGATGTCGCTTCCGCAGCACTAGGTGATGGTTTGTCACCACCATGTTAAAGATCCCGAAACTCCTGGTCCTGAGAGGTCCCTGTGAGCAACACTGCCCACAACCGACCTAGGAGGTGTGACGCCCGTGCGTCGTCCAACCTTTACCCGACCTCGTGTGCGGGGCGCCGCCGGCGCCGCCCTGGCAGCGATGATCGCGGCCACGGCCTTCGCGGCGCCCGTCGCCGCGGACGTCGCAGCTCCGGACGTACCCCCGGGCGAGTCAGCGTCCGAGAACATGACCCACCTGAGCAACCAGCCCAAGAACGGTGCCCTCCAGGGCACCGGCTCGGACATCGCGTTCCAGGGCAAGTACGCGTTCGCCGGCAACTACGACGGCTTCACCGTGTACGACCTCTCCGACAAGGAGAACCCGGAGCAGGTCGTGCAGGTCTACTGCCCGGGCTCGCAGAACGACATCTCGGTCTACAAGGACATCCTGGTGCTGTCCACGGACTCGTCCCGCAGCGACGACTCGTGTGCCTCGACGTCACTCCCCGCCACCGAGAAGGCGGCCTGGGAGGGCATCAAGATCTGGGACATCTCGAACCCGCTCGCCCCGGAGTACATCAAGTCGGTCGAGACCGAGTGCGGTTCGCACACCCACTCGCTCGCGCCGTCCAAGAACGGCAAGGACCTCTACGCCTACGTGTCGTCCTACTCGCCCAACGCGACGTTCCCGGACTGCCAGCCGCCGCACGACTTCATCTCGATCGTGAAGATCCCGGTGAAGAAGCCGACGTCGGCCGAGCTGGTCGCCACGCCCGTCCTGTTCCCGGACGGCGGCTACGAGGGTGACCCGGACCGTCGTGCCTCCACCACCAGCGGCTGCCACGACATCACCACCTACGCCAAGTACGACCTGGCCGCCGGTGCGTGCATGGGCGACGGCATCCTGCTGGACATCAAGGACCGTGAGCGTCCCCGCGTGATCAGCCAGGTGCGCGACACGGAGAACTTCGCGTTCTGGCACTCGGCCACGTTCAACAACGACGCGACCAAGGTCGTCTTCACCGACGAGCTCGGCGGCGGCGGCCTCGCGACCTGCACCGGCGAGTACGCGCCGGAGCTGGGCGCCAACGGCGTCTACGACATCGAGCGCGGGCGCCACGGCAAGACGGAGCTCGAGTTCGCGTCGTACTACAAGATCCCCCGGATCAACACCGCCAACGAGAACTGCGTGGCGCACAACGGCTCGCTCATCCCGGTCAAGGGCAAGGACCTGATGGTCCAGTCCTGGTACCAGGGCGGCGTCTCGGTGTACGACTTCACGGACTCGCACAACCCGCGTGAGGTCGCCTGGTTCGACCGCGGCGAGGGCGTGAGCAGCGGCGGTACGTGGTCCACGTACTACTACAACGGCTACGCCTACTCGAACGACCTCGGCATCGGTTTCGACACGTTCGACATCGACGACTCGATCGACGGCAAGGCCGAGCGGGTCAAGCAGAAGTCGCTCAACCCGCAGATGCAGGAGCCGTTCGGGCACTGACCCGAACGTCTGACGGCGTCTGACACCCGAGGCCCATCGGTAGTCCGCTGCCGGTGGGCCTCGGCATCTTCTTTGAGGCTGGGGTTTCTCACCTTTGAGCGGCCGCAAAGCGGAGAAACCCCAGCCTCAAAGGGGAGGGCCTGGCCAGCCCGTTGCGCGAAGCACACCGCATCAGGGTTTTCCGTGATGGCGCGGACGGTGCTTTGTGTGGGAACCTCCCGGACATGACGCCCCAGGACTCGACGACCGAGGAGACCACCCCGCCGTCGGGCGAGGTGCAGGAGCCCACGCCGTCCGCCTACGGGCTCGGACGGCGGCTGCGGATCATGGGCGCCGTCCTCGCCGGCGGTCTCGCCGTGGTGCTGGCGCTGCTGCTCTGGCTCGGGGTGCTGGTCCCGGCCAAGCAGGAGGCGGCCGGGTACTCGGACGCCGACTCGGGCTACGCCGCCGTGGCGATCGAGCACAACGCGCAGGCCGTGCAGCTCGCGGCCCTCGCGCCGGGGCGTTCCACGGACGACGACGTGCTCGCGCTGGCCGTCGAGGTCGGCGAGGCGTCGGCGGGCCGGGTCGACGAGCTCGCCGGCTGGCTGGAGACGCGGGACATCCCGGTCCCCGCCGCGGGCCGGGAGGCGCTCGCGCTCGCCGAGGGCGGGCTCACGACCGAGGTGCCCGACGACGGCAGCGGGCCCCGGGCGGGCACGACGGCGCACTCCCACGAGGGCGGGAACCACGGCATGCTCACCGACGAGCAGATCGACGCCATGGCCGGCCTGAAGGGCTCGGAGTTCGACATCGCGCTGCTGGCCGCGCTGGTCGAGCACCACTACGGAGGGCTGCAGCCGGCCGACAAGGAGATCGAGGGCGGCACGGACGCCGAGGCCAAGGCGTTGGCGCAGTCCGAGGCGGACGCGATCCGGGTCGAGGTCGAGGACGTCCGCGACCTGCTCGCCGCCGTCGGCGGGCCGGGCTCCACGAACGACCAGACGAACTAGGGCGCCGTGACGAAGATGTCGAACAGCTCCGGGTGGTGGCCGTGCACCAGCACGGCGAACACCACGGCGTCGAACAGCAGGTGCACCGCCACCACGTAGCTGAGCGACTTGAACTTGGCGAAGATCCAGCCCTGGACCAGCGCGAACGGCACGGTCAGCAGCGGGCCCCACTCGCGGTAGCCGAGCTCCCACAGGAACGAGACGAAGATCATCGACTGCAGCACGTTGGCCACCCACATCGGGAAGTGCTTGCAGTACAGGGCGAACACGACGCAGATGAAGAACAGCTCGTCCCAGATGCCGACGGCGTTCACGCCGACGAAGAGCCGCCAGATGTCCTGCGTGCCGTTCAGGTCGGGCCAGTTCAGGTACGCGCCCGAGCCCAGGAAGTAGAACGGCAGCAGGAAGTATCCGATGATCACCACCAGGGCGAGGTAGATCCACTGCCCGGGGCTCCAGCGCTGTCCGGTCGCCACGGGGAACCGGATCGTGTCCTGCTTGAACACGAACCGGGACAGCGCCCAGGGCACCAGCACCGACCCGCCGAGCGCGAGCGTGAAGCGCAGCATCCCGGCGTCGGACAGGTCGGCCTTCAGCGAGATCAGCGAGATGATCCCCATGCCCACGCCGATCAGCGCCAGGTCGCGGCCGAGCGCCCGGTCGGCCCACAGGCCGAGCGCGATGCCCAGTACCAGCGGCAGGTACGCGACCGGCCGGATGTGGATCGCGAACAGCAGGATCGCGGACGCCGAGACGAGAAAGGCGGCCGTGAGGCGTGCCGGGCCGACCAGCGGCGCGGGCAGGGTGAAGGTCACGGGGACGAGACTCCCATACCGGGCCGGTGCTCTGCTGACCCACGGGCCTGGTTCTTGGTGTTCCGGGACAACTAGAGTCTGTCCGTAGTCAGGATTCACCCAGCATCCGGCCCGCCACGGGCCGGCCACCCGGCAAGGAGGCCGTCGTGCGCTCACCCGAGCACGTTGAGCTCGTTCGGAACAACCCGGACCTTCCCCCGGTCGCGGTCATCGACCGCAGACCCATGACCAACGGCAAGAAGCTCGTCTTCGCCGCGATCGGACTCGTCACGGCGATCGCGTGGGCCCTGGTCGCGTTCGTCCGCGGCGAGTCCGTCAACGGCGCGTACTTCGTGGTCGCCGCCGTCGGCACCTACGTCATCGCCTACCGCTTCTACGCCCGCCTCATCGAGTACAAGGTCGTGCGCCCGCGGGACGACCGGGCGACGCCGGGCGAGGAGCACGAGAACGGCAGCGACTACGCCCCGACCGACCGCCGCGTGCTGTTCGGCCACCACTTCGCGGCCATCGCCGGCGCCGGCCCGCTGGTCGGCCCCGTGCTCGCGGCCCAGATGGGCTACCTGCCCGGCACCCTGTGGATCATCATCGGGGCCGTGCTGGCCGGCTGCGTCCAGGACTACCTCGTCCTGTGGCTCTCCACCCGCCGCCGCGGGCGCTCGCTCGGTCAGATGATCCGCGACGAGATGGGCTCGGTCGGCGGCGCCGCCGGCCTGATCGGCGTGTTCGTCATCATGATCATCATCCTGGCGGTCCTCGCCCTCGTGGTGGTCAACGCCCTGGCGGAGTCGCCGTGGGGTGTGTTCTCGGTGGGCATGACCATCCCGATCGCCCTCTTCATGGGCGTCTACCTGCGGTACATCCGGCCGGGACGGGTGTCCGAGGTGTCACTCATCGGCGTGGTGCTGCTGGTGCTCGCGATCGTCGCGGGCGGCTGGGTGGCCGACACCACCTGGGGCGCCGAGATGTTCACGCTCGACAAGGTGACCGTCGCCTGGCTCATCGTCGGCTACGGGTTCCTCGCCTCCGTGCTGCCCGTCTGGCTGCTGCTCGCCCCGCGCGACTACCTGTCCACGTTCATGAAGGTGGGCACGATCATCCTGCTGGCCGTGGGCGTCATCATCGCCCAGCCCGCCGTGCAGGCCCCGGCCGTGTCGAGCTTCGCCATCGAGGGCAACGGCCCGGCGTTCGCCGGGTCGCTGTTCCCGTTCCTGTTCATCACCATCGCGTGCGGTGCGCTGTCCGGGTTCCACGCGCTGATCTCGTCCGGCACCAGCCCCAAGCTGGTCGAGAAGGAGAGCCAGCTGCGGCTCATCGGCTACGGCGGCATGCTCACCGAGTCGTTCGTGGCCATCATGGCGCTGGTCACGGCCATCTCGATCGACCAGCACCTGTACTTCACGATGAACGCCCCGGCCACGCTCACGGGCGGCGAGCCCGGCACGGCCGCGGACTACGTGAACGGGCTCGGCCTCGCCGGCCCGCCCGCCACGGCGGCCGACATCCAGGGTGCCGCGGACTCGGTGGGCGAGGAGTCGATCGTCTCGCGCACCGGCGGTGCGCCCACCCTCGCCTTCGGCATGTCCCAGATCCTGGGCTCGTTCCTCGGCGGCTCCGCGATGACGGCGTTCTGGTACCACTTCGCGATCATGTTCGAGGCGCTGTTCATCCTCACCACGGTCGACGCCGGCACGCGCGTCGCCCGCTTCATGCTGTCCGACACGCTCGGCAACCTCGGCGGCCCGCTCAAGAAGTTCCGCGACCCGTCGTGGCGCGTGGGCGCGTGGATCTGCTCGATCGTCGTGTGCGGCCTGTGGGGCGCCATCCTGCTGATGGGCGTCACCGACCCGCTGGGCGGCATCAACACGCTGTTCCCGCTCTTCGGCATCGCCAACCAGCTCCTCGCCGCGATGGCGCTCGCCCTGGTCACGGTGGTCGTGGTCAAGAAGGGCTACCTCAAGTGGGCGTGGATCCCCGCGCTCCCGCTGGTCTGGGACCTCGCGGTGACCATGACGGCGTCGTTCCAGAAGATCTTCTCGCCCGAGCCGAGCCTGGGGTACTGGGCGCAGCACAACGCGTTCCGCGAGGCGCGAGAGGCGGGCGAGACGTCGTTCGGCACCGCTGCCGACCCCGCGGCGATGGACGCCGTCATCCGCAACACGTTCCTGCAGGGCACCCTGTCGATCGTGTTCGCGGTGCTCGTGCTGGTCGTGGCCCTCGTGGCGCTGTGGGTGTGCGTCAAGGCCATCCGGGCGGGCGGCCTGCCGACGACGGAGGAGCCGGACGCCGAGTCGGCCACCTTCGCGCCGTCGGGCCTCATCCCGACCGACGTCGAGAAGGAGGTGGCGGCGCAGTGGACCGCCTACTACGAGGCCAACCCGGACAAGATCCGGACGGGGACGCACGCATGAGTGCGCTCGCGGCACGGACCCCCGGGCCGTTCGACGTCGTGCGCCGGGGCTGGCGCGCCCTGGCCTGGTACGTCACCGGGGTACTCGGCGAGAGCGACTACCAGCGGTACGTGGCGCACCTGCGCCGCGCCCACCCGGACGCCGCGGTGCCGACCGTCGGTGAGTTCTGGCGGGACCGCTACGCGGCCCAGGACGCGAACCCGGGCGCCCGCTGCTGCTGACCGGCGGCTGACCGGCAGCCTCCGTGTCAGACGTACAGGTCACCCCGGTGACC
>NZ_JBHWZO010000302.1:0-6969 GCF_042728455.1 Promicromonospora sp. NPDC060204 | reverse complement strand
GGGCACGGGACGCCGCCGGGAGGTGGTCAGTCGACCGTGAACCCCTGCTCGTTCCCGTACTCGACGGAGCGCTGCTCCCAGGTCTGCAGGACCTCGGCGAGCGAGCCCTTGCCCGAGGTGTAGAACGGCGTGGCGATGTCGCCGTAGGTGCTCCGCGCCCACTCGAAGAACGGCGGGTACTGCCAGCCGACGGCGGCGATGTTCGACGCCTCCGCGAGCACCTGACCGGTCTTCTGGTCACCGAAGTAGGGGTTCTTCACGTCCTGGAACTCCGGGCTGTCCAGCACCGACTTGTTCGGCACGAACGCGCCGGCGTCGACGCGGGGCTGCAGTCCCTCGCCGTGCGTGAAGTACTCGAGGAACTTGTAGGCCGCCTCCTTGTTGGCAGCGGCCTCCGGGATACCGAACGACGATCCGCCGTTCTCGGCGCCGACCTTCTCGCCCTTCTCCCACTGGGGCATGAGGGCGACCCGGAAGTCGCCGGCGGCGTCCGGCGCCCGCTCGGGCAGCGTCGAGGTGAGCCAGCCGCCCATGTTCTGCGAGGCGAGCGTGCCGTCGTTGAGCGCGCGGTTCCAGTCGTCGGACCAGGCGCTGATCTTCGTGTTGACCAGGTCCTCGTCGATCATCTTCTGCCAGAACGCGACCGCCTTCTGGGTCTCCGGGGCGGAGAAGTCGATGTGCACGGTGGTCCCGTCGACCTCGAACGGACGGCCGCCGGCCTGCCAGATCAGCGAGAGCAGGAAGAAGAGGTCGTTGGTGTCCTGGGTGATGTAGTAGTCGTCGCCCAGGGCCCGGATCTTCTTGGCGTCCTGGTAGTACTCGTCCCAGGTCGCCGGCGCCTCGTCGATCCCCGCCTTGGCGAAGGTCGCCTCGTTCCAGAACATGACGGCCGGCCCGAAGTCCGAGGGCAGGGCGTAGACGCCGTCGCCCATGACGACGTTGTTCCAGGCCGACGGGACGTAGTCGTCCGCCAGCTCGGTCGCGCCCAGCGGTCCGAGGTCGGCGAGCTTGCCCGGGACGGCGAAGTACGGGACCGCGAAGTACTCGAACATCACCAGGTCCGGGACACCCGATCCGGCCTGGATCGCGTTGTCGAGCGCCTGGTACTCGTCGGAGGACGAGCCGGCGTTCACCACCTCGACCTCGATGCCGGGGTTGGCCTTCTCGAAGCCCGGAACCGCGAGCTCGACCGTGCCGTCCCAGCTCCACACCGTGAGCTTCACCGGCTGGTCGGCGCTGCCGCCGCCGGCGCTCGCCGTGGTCCCACCGGCACCCGAGCACGCGGTGAGCGCACCGGCCGTCGCGAGCGCGACACCGACCGTCCACGCCTTGGTAAGAAGCCTCATCACCCTGTCCCTCCTCGTTGAGAGGCTGCGAAATAGTTTCGCAACTTTATCGATCAAGCACGGACTGTAACGACGGCCCGGGCGAGGCGTCAACAGGTTCACGAGGGGCAAATATCTGGATTGACGTCGCCCCGGGCTACCAGTAGCCTCCGAAACACTTTCGACGAAGGGAAACGCCATGGTTGGCCGGCCATCGAAGGAGCGGGCGACGCTCGCCGACGTCGCGCGACACGCCGGGGTCTCCACGAGCACCGCGTCCAAGGCGCTCAACGGGCGCCACGACATCGCCCAGGACACGCGCGAGCGCGTCCTGGAAGCCGTCGCCGCCCTCAGTTACCGACCGACCACCCAGTGGCAGCCGCCGCCCACGCGCACCATCGCCGCCGTCTTCGACGAACTGGCCTCGCCCTACGTCGCCAACGTGCTGGACGGCGTCCTCGCCGCAGCCACGAGCGCCCGCACCAATCTGCTGGTGCGCTCCGCACCCGACCGCGCGGTGCGGGCCACCCGGGCCGCCGCCCGGGCCTGGATGGCGGAGCAGAAGGAGTCCGGCGTGGTCGGCATCGTCGGCATCACGCTGGCCCGACCCAACGCGGTGCTCCAGGCCGCGAAGGAGGTCCGGATGCCGTTCGTGATGATCGACCCGGTCGACCTGGACGATCCCCGGACCGTCAGCGTCGGGTCGGCCAACTGGGCGGGCGGGCGCACGGCGACGGAACACCTGCTGGACCTCGGGCACCGCCGCATCGGCTGGATCGGCGGCCCGGAGGCGTCGGCCGCCGCCCGGGAACGTCTCCACGGCTACCGGGCGGCCCTGGACTCCGCGGGCATCGAGCTGGAGCAGGAGCTGGTACGCAGCGACTCGTTCGCGATCGACACCGGCCTGGTGCACGGCCGCGCGCTGCTCGCCCTGCCCGAGCCGCCGACGGCGATCCTCACCGGCGACGACGAGATCGCCGTCGGCGTCCTCGCCGCGGCGCACGAGCAGGACGTCCCGGTGCCCGAGCGCCTGAGCGTCATCGGCTTCGACGACACGCCCCAGGCCAGCTGGACGACACCGCAGCTCACCTCGGTGCACCAGCCGCTGGCCGGGATGGGCCGGATGGCCGTCGAGACGCTGCTGGCCATGGCGGACGGCGTCCAGCCCGCGTCACGGCACGTCCAGCTCGCCACCAGCCTCACCGTCCGCGACTCGACCGCACCGCCGCCGGACCGCCGCTAGGAGCGGTCGGCGAGCGCGCCGGCGCCTCGACCAGGTCCGCGTCCGACGCGGCCCGGGCGTTGACACCCCGGGAGTTGCCCTCTACTTTATCGATAAATATCAGCGGGGTGGCTGCTCAAGGAAGAGAACCAGTGACCGATCGACTAGGCAGACGCGCGGGCGAGCGTCGACTCACGCACGACGATCCGGGCCGACATGACGGACTCGACCGCACCGCCGGCGGGCGCCTCACCGGTCTCGCCCGCCTCGACGCGCCGCAGGAGCAGCTCCATGATGCGCTCGGCCATCGAGTCGTTGTCGGGGTCCATGGTGGTCAGCCGCGGGATGAGGTACTCCCCCTCCGCGTCGTTGTCGAAGCCGACCACCTGGACGTCCTCCGGTACGCGCAGCCCGACGTCTGCCAGGGCCCGCAGCGCGCCCATGGCCGCCGCGTCGGTCAGCGCGAACGCGCCGTCGAACGGGGTGCCGCCGCGGTGCAGGCGCATGACCGCCTCGTAACCGTCCTTCGTGGTGAACGAGGCGGCGTCCACGACGAGGCGCTCGTCGACCGGCACGCCCGCCTTGGCGTGCGCGCTGCGGTAACCGCGGCTGCGCAGCGTCGCCATGCTGTCGACGCCGGTGTCCGGACGGCCGCCGATCAGGGCGATGCGCCGCGCGCCGTGCTCCAGCAGGTGCGAGACCGCGAGCTCGGCGCCGCCGACGTTGTCCATCATCACGTGGTCGAACGACCCGGCCAGCCGGCGCTCGCCGAGCAGGACCACCGGGACCTCGATGCCGGCCGCCCGCACGTCCGCGGTGTCGATCTGCACCGGGCTGAACACCACGCCCTCGTAGGGCTTCACCCGCTCGGGCGAGATGGCGTCGAGCTCGCCCTCCCTGCTGGCACCGGTCCGCTCGATGATGACGTGGTAGCCCCGCGCGTGCGCCAGCGTGTCCAGCCGCGCCGCCAGGTGCGAGTAGTACGGCCCGTCCAGGTGCGGCACCAGCAGCCCGATGGCGCCGCTGCGGCCCACGCGCAGCTGCCGCGCCGTGGCGTTCATCCGGTAGCCGAGCCGGGCCACCGCGTCGAGCACGCGGGCACGGGTGTCCTCACTAGCTCCCGGCCGCCCGTTGATGACATTCGAGACCGTCATCGTCGAGACGCCTGCTTCATGTGCCACATCGCTCATCTTCACCACGCCGACCATCATGACACCCCGCGTCCGACGGCTGCGTCCGACCGTGCCGGTGTC
Organism: Promicromonospora sp. NPDC060204; assembly: GCF_042728455.1. Taxonomy (NCBI): domain Bacteria; kingdom Bacillati; phylum Actinomycetota; class Actinomycetes; order Micrococcales; family Promicromonosporaceae; genus Promicromonospora; species Promicromonospora sp. NPDC060204. The sequence continues at coordinate 3,169 of NZ_JBHWZO010000302.1, read as the reverse complement.
ACCCCGTGGCTCTGATCAAGGAGGATCCGAACCGCCGTGAAGCAGCTCCTGTACTCGAAGAGGCTCGCGCCCTATCTCTTCATCCTTCCCTTCCTCGTGACCCTCGCCGTCTTCTGGGTCGTCCCGCTGGGCCGGTCGTTCGTGATGAGCACCCAGGAGGTGCTCTACGGCCAGGCCACGTTCATCGGGCTCGACAACTACGAGCGGCTCTGGCAGGACCGCATCTTCTGGCAGGCCCTGTTCAACAGCCTGCGCTACATGGTCCTGACCCTCGTGCTGCTCATCCCGATCCCGCTGGCGCTCGCGGCGCTGATCAACTCGAACATCGGCAGCGCACGCATCAAGGGGTTCTTCAAGGCGTCGATGTTCGTGCCCGCGCTGACCTCCGTCGTCGTGGCCGGCATCGTGTTCCGGCTCATCTTCGCGGAGTCCGACACCGCGATCATGAACCAGGTCGCCGAGCTCTTCGGCTTCGGCCCGGTCCGCTGGCTGCGCGGTGACGTCACCGGTCTCGCGGCCCTGCTGGCCATCGCCCTGTGGCGGTGGACCGGCGTGAACATGATGTATTTCCTGGCCGGCATGCAGGCGATCCCGACCGAGTACTACGAGGCGGCCTCCATCGACGGCGCGAGCAGGTTCCGCCAGTTCCTGCACATCACCATCCCGAACCTGCGGCCGACCATCGTCTACGTCGTCACGATCAGCGTCTACGGCGGACTGGCGATGTTCCTCGAGAGCTTCATGCTCTACGCCGGCAACAACTCGCCCAACAACCAGGGCCTCACGGTCGTCGGATACCTCTACCGCAAGGGCATCGAGGAGAACGACCTGGGCTTCGCCTCTGCCGTCGGCGTGGTGCTGCTCGTCATCGTCATGGCGATCAACATCTCCTATCTCGTCGCCAGCGGCACCTTCAAGAAGGAGGCCGCGTGATGGCCGTGCTCCAGGAACAGGACCGGGCGACGACCGCGCCCGCCACCGCCGCCCGACGCCGTCGCGCGCCGTCCGCCGCCGCATGGATCCAGTCGGTCCTCCTCGTCGTGATGGCACTCATCTCCCTCGTCCCGCTGCTGGCCATCTTCGTGGGCACCTTCCAGGACGGGAACGAGGTGATCCGCCGCGGCATGACCTTCGACGTCGACCTCGGCACCCTGAGCCTGGACAACTACGTCCTGCTGTTCACGGACTCGGGGCCGTACTTCCGCTGGTTCGCCAACACGCTCCTGCTGACGGTCGGGCAGGTCGCCGGCACCCTGCTGGTGAGCGCGTTCGTCGCCTACGGCTTCGCGATGTACGAGTTCAGGACCAAGACGCTGTGGTTCATCATGGTGCTCCTGGTCATGACCGTCCCGTTCGAGATGCTCATGCTGCCCCTGTACGTGCAGGTCAACGACATGGGGCTGGCGGACACCTATGTGGTGATCGCGCTCCCGTTCCTCGCCTCGGCCGTGACGATCTTCTTCTTCCGCCAGTACTTCCTGGGCATACCGAAGGAGATCCTCGAGGCCGGGCGCGTGGACGGCGTGAGCGAGTTCGGCATCTTCTTCCGGCTGGTCCTGCCGATCACCAAGCCGGCCATGGCCGCGATGGCGATCCTCAACGGGATGCTCTGCTGGAACAACTTCCTGTGGCCGCTGCTGGTGCTGCGCAGCCCGGAGAAGTTCACGCTGCCGATCGGCCTGAACACGCTCCTGACGCCGTACGGGAACAACTACGAGCTGCTGATCATCGGGGCCTTCTTCTCACTGATCCCCGTCCTCATCCTCTTTCTCGCCTTCCAGCGCTTCTTCATCGAAGGAATCACCGCGGGCGCGGTCAAAGGCTGACCGCACCTCAGACCGAACTTCAGGTCGAACCACAGATCGAACGGAGAACAAACATGACCAGGCTACGGACGACGGTGTCCATGCTGACCGCCGCACTGGCGGTGACCGCGCTCGCCGCGTGCGGCGGGGGCCAGCCCGAGGCACCCGCCAAGAATGCCGACGGCTCCACGACGCTGAACATGTGGACGTTCGCGGACGTGCACGCCACGTACTACGAGGAGATGGCCGAGCGGTGGAACGAGGCCAACCCCGACCAGGAGATCCAGCTCGAGGTCACCGTCTACCCCTACGACGACATGCACAACAAGCTGCAGCTCGCGGTGAACTCCGGTGAAGGCCTGCCGGACGTCGTCGACATCGAGGTCAACAAGTTCGCCAACTTCGTCAAGGGCGACAACCCGCCCCTGCTCGACCTGACGGAGGCTGCGGCCCCGTACAAGGACGACGTCGTCCAGGCCCGCCTCGACCTGTACAGCAAGGACGGCAAGATCTACGGGTTCCCGACGCACGTCGGCGCGTTCACCACGTTCTACAACACGGAGGCGCTCGAGGGCGCCGGCATCGACTACACGACCATCAAGACCTGGGACGACTTCCAGGAGGCCGGGGTCAAGTACCACGACGAGACCGGCAAGGCCTTCGGCGTCGCCAGCACCAGCGTCATGTTCCTCGAGCCGCTCATCACGGCGCAGCTCGGCGGGCAGTACATCGACGCCGAGGGCAACGTGCAGGTCAACAGCCCCGAGGTCGTCGAGGCCCTCTCGATGATGAAGGACATGCAGGACGCCGGCGCGATCTCCACGATCCCCGGCGGGAGCCCCGACTCCGAGGAGGCGTACGGCGCGATCAACGACGGCGACTACGCCGCGATCGTCTACCCCGCCTGGTACACGTCCCGGTTCGTCGACTACATGCCCGACCTCGCCGGCAAGGTGGCCATCGCCCCGGCCCCGGTGCCCGACGACGCCGTCGTGCAGACCATCGGCGGCGGTGGCACCGGGGCGGCCGTCCCGGCCGTCTCGCCGAACAAGGACCTCGCCGCGCAGTGGCTCGCGTTCGCCAAGCTCTCCCCCGAGGCGAACGTCGCCGTGTGGGAGGTGCTGGGCTTCGACCCGGTGAACATGGCCGTCTGGGAGGACGAGGCCGTCACCAAGAACCCGGAGAACAAGTTCAACAAGTACTTCCAGACCAACCTGTTCGACGTGCTGAACGAGGTCAAGGACGGCATCGGGCACTTCGAGTCGTTCAGCGACTGGCCGCGCACGCGCCGGCGACGGCGCTGGCCGTGAACATGCACCACGTCTGGGTCGGCGTGGGCCGCTACCTGCACGAGCGCGGCGACT
>NZ_JBHWZO010000301.1:0-7030 GCF_042728455.1 Promicromonospora sp. NPDC060204 | reverse complement strand
TCAAAGGGGAGGTGCGTCCCGAAAGGGGAGGTGCGTCCCGCAGGAGTCAGCGCAGCTCCGGCAGCGACGCCACCACGTACCCGTCCACCTCGACGACGTCGCCGACGGTGAGCGCCGGCTGGCCCGCCGGGTGGCAGAGCGTGACCTGGAAGCCGTCGGTCTGCACACGGGCGGCGGTGAAGTCCTGGCCGGTGCGGGCGACGGAGCGCTGCTCGATCGCGAGCACCACGCCGGTCAGGTGCGCGACGGCGTCGGTCGACGCGGCGTACGCGCCGGTGGGCTCGAAGACCAGGCCGGACACGTCGGCGTCGGCCCGCCCGATCACCTGGACGGAGTTGCCAAGCACGACGATCGACGCCGGACCCGTGACGGGGGCCTCCGCGGTGCCGAGCAGGGCGAGCTCCTCGAGCTGGCAGGCGATCTCGGTGATGACCTCGTCGTGCTGGTTCACGAGCTCGGCGAGCACCAGGCCGCCGTCGACCGCCTGCGGCTCGGAGAGGATGGCGCCCGGCGCTGCGTAGAACGTGGGCGTGACGACCCGCACGAGGTCGCCCTCGGTGGTGATGATCAGGCGGGCGCCGGACGCGTCGGTCCAGATGTGCACGCCGACCTCGCCGTCCTTGGCGATGGTCTCCGCCTCGGCGCGTGCCGAGGCCACCAGGTCGCGAAATTCGCTACGTCGCCAGACGTCCAGTCCGATGCAAGCCAGGTTCGATGCCACGGTCGCCTACGCTAACCCGACGCCGCGCCGACGACCTGACGGGAAGGTCATACGTGCGTGTCAGTCCGGGGCGTGCTTGTCCAGGAACGTGTACACCTCGGCGTCGTCCACGCCGGGGAACGCGCCCCGCGGCAGGGCCGCGAGGATCTGCTGGTGCATGCGCCCCGACGGCCAGGCTTCGCCCGACCAGCGGTCGGTCAGCTCCGGCGACGGGCGCTGACAGCAGGCCGGGTCCGGGCAGGTCGAGGCGCGGCGCACCTGCGTGTCTCGCCCCCGGAACCACTTGGCGTGCGCGTACGGCACGCCCACGGTGATCGAGAACGCGCCCGAACCGCCGTCTGGCCCGCCCGTGGGCGACGTCGACCCCGTCTGGGTGGAGCACCAGAACGTCCCGGCCGGGGTGTCGGTGTACTGGTAGAACTCGGTGGTGCGGTCGCGCCGCTCGAACGCCTCACGCGCCGCCCAGCGCCGGCAGATGAGCTGCCCCTCGATGGCGCCCGTGACATCCTGCGGGAACGGCAGGCCGTCGTTCGCGTAGCCGCGGAACAGCGCGCCGTCGGCCCCCACGCGCAGGAAGTGCAGCGGGATACCGAGGTGGTGCGTCGCGAGGTTGGTGAGCCGCATCGCGGCCGCCTCGTGCGTGATGCCGAAGGCGTCGCGGAAGTCCTCGACCGCGAGGTCGTGCTCCCGCTTGCGCTCCTGGAGGAACGGCACGGCCACGAACTGCGGCACCAGGCACGCGGCGGCGAAGTACGTGATCTCGACGCGCTGCCGCAGGAACTCGCCGTACGACCGCGGCCGGTCGTGCTCCAGCACACGGTGCGCCAGCGCCTGCAGCGCGAGCGACCGCAGGCCGTGCCCGCCGGGCGTCGACGCCGGGGGCAGGTAGATGCGCCCGTTGCGCAGGTCGGTCACCGAGCGGGCGGACCGCGGCAGGTCGCCCACGTGCAGCAGCGTGAAGCCCATCTGCTCCGCCATCCGCGCCACCGTGCGGTGCGTCAGCGCGCCGCCCGTGTACCCGGCGGCCTTGACCATCTGCTCCGCGACGGCCTCGAACTGCGGGTAGTGGTTGTCGCGGGCCTCCCGCTCCAGGCGCAGCTCGGTGTTGGCCCGCCGCGCCTCCTCGGGCGTGGCGATCGCCATCTGCTCGCGGCGGGCCAGCTCGTCGTGCAGGCCCACGAGCTGTTCCAGGACCGGCATCGGCAGCTTCTGGCTGGGCTTGACCGCGGGCACGCCCAGGGTGGTGAAGAGCTGGCCGCGCTGCGCCCGGTCGAGCGCGATCTCCAGCGCGGCCCTGCGCGACGGCGGCTCCGCGCTCAGCAGCTCGCCCATCGGCACGCCCAACGCCTCCGCGATCGACCGCAGGAGCCCGAGCCGCGGCTCGCGCCGGCCGTTCTCCACGAGCGACAGCAGGCTCGGCGCCGAGCCCACCTTCTCGCCGAGCGCATCGAGTGTGAGCCCCTGCGCGGTGCGCAGGTGCCGGATCCGGCGGCCCAGGGTGATCAGGTCCGTCTCGGTGCCCGACGACGTCGGCTCGCCTCCGGCAGGCATGCCGCCCTCCGCTCGTTGTCACTTCACCCGGTCGCTTTCACCCGGTCGCTGCCCGGGACGGGCCAGCAGGAACCCGCTCCTTCACACTACGTGAAGATCGGCGATTCTTGACAGGCCGTGGGCTGGAATTCGGGGCGATCCGCACGTGAAGGTGGAAACAAGCCCGCCACCGTGGCCCGCAGTCTGATGATCGGAGCGCACATGTCCGTCCTCGCGAACCCCCGCCGAACCCGGCTCGTCGCCGAGCTCGTGGCCGACGTGACCATCGGTCAGGACTCCACCACGGCAGACACCTCGGCGTCCACGGCCGCGAACGGCATCCCCGCCGCCGAAGGCCTGGACGTGCGCGACTGGGTCGCCCGCGTCGCCGAGCTCACGCAGCCGGACGAGATCGTCTGGTGCGACGGCTCCGCCGACGAGAAGCAGCGCCTCATCGACCAGATGCTGGCCGCGGGCACGCTCGTCGCCCTGAACCAGGAGAAGCGGCCGGGCTCGTACCTGGCGCGCTCCAACCCGGCCGACGTCGCCCGCGTCGAGTCGCGCACCTTCATCTGCTCGCAGGACGAGGAGGACGCCGGCCCCACCAACAACTGGGTGGCGCCCGCCGACATGCGCACCGAGCTGGAGGGCGTCTTCGAGGGCTCGATGAAGGGCCGCACGATGTACGTGGTGCCCTTCTCGATGGGCCCCGTGGGCGGCCCCATCTCGCAGGTGGGCATCGAGCTCACCGACTCGCCCTACGTCGTCGTCTCCATGCACGTCATGACGCGGGTCTCGGATGAGATCCTGCGCCTGATCGACGCCGGCCAGCAGTGGGTCCCCGCCGTGCACTCGGTGGGCGCGCCCCTCGCCGACGGCGAGGCGGACGTGGCCTGGCCGTGCAGCGACACCAAGTACATCGTGCACTTCCCGGAGAGCCGCGAGATCTGGTCGTACGGCTCCGGCTACGGCGGCAACGCCCTGCTCGGCAAGAAGTGCTTCGCGCTGCGCATCGCGTCGGCGATGGCGCGCGACGAGGGCTGGCTCGCCGAGCACATGCTGCTGATCCGCATCACCTCGCCCGAGCAGCGCCAGTACCACCTGGCCGCCGCCTTCCCGAGCGCGTGCGGCAAGACGAACCTGGCGATGCTGCAGCCCACGATCCCGGGCTGGAAGGTCGAGACCCTCGGCGACGACATCGTGTGGATGCGCCCCGGCCCGGACGGGACGCTGCGCGCCATCAACCCCGAGGCCGGCTTCTTCGGCGTCGCGCCCGGCACCGGCGTCGACACCAACCCGACCGCCGTCGCGACGTTCGACCGCGACACCATCTTCACCAACGTGGCGCTGACCGACGACGGCGACGTCTGGTGGGAGGGCCTCACGGCCGAGCCGCCGGCGCACCTGACCGACTGGCAGGGCAACGACTGGACGCCGGACTCCGAGACCCCGGCGGCGCACCCGAACTCCCGCTTCACCGTGTCCGCCGCGCAGTGCCCGACCATCGCGGACACCTGGGAGGACCCGGCGGGCGTGCCGGTCGACGCGATCGTGTTCGGCGGTCGCCGCGCCAGCAACGTGCCGCTCGTGGCGGAGTCGTTCGGCTGGGAGCACGGCGTGTTCATGGGCGCCACCATCTCGTCGGAGCGCACGGCCGCCGCCGAGGGCGCGCTCGGCGAGCTGCGCCGCGACCCCTTCGCGATGCTCCCGTTCTGCGGCTACAACATGGCCGACCACTGGGCGCACTGGCTGGAGGTCGGCGCGGGCATCGAGGAGTCGAAGCGCCCGCGGATCTTCCAGGTCAACTGGTTCCGCCGCGGCGAGGACGGCCGCTTCCTGTGGCCCGGGTTCGGCGAGAACTCGCGCGTGATCGAGTGGATCGTGGGCCAGGTCGAGGCCGGCCGCGGCCTGCGCGAGGACACCTCCGTGGCCACGCCGGTGGGCAGCCTGCCCGCACCCGGCACCCTGAACCTGGACGGCATCGACGTGCCGGACGCCGACATGGCCGCGCTCTTCGACGTGCCGACCGCGCCGTGGCAGGCCGAGGCCGACCTGACCGAGGAGTTCTTCGACCGGTTCGGCGACCACACGCCGACGGCGCTGCGCGCCCAGCTCGACGCCCTGCGGGAGCGTCTGGCCCGATGATCTCGGGCGGCTGACGGCGCGACCTTCTCGGGTGGCTACCCGTCGCGCCGTCGGCCGTCCGAACAGATTTCCCCGGCCGGGTTATTGAGGCATCCCGGCCGGGGATCTCCTTTGTCCACAGGCCTGTTCGTCCACAGGCCTGTGGACCGTGCGCTCAGTAGCGCATCCCCATCAGCCCGCGGACGTCGTCCAGGGTGCGGTCCGCGATCTCGTTCGCCCGCGCGTTGCCCCGGGCGAGCACCTCGTCCAGGTGCCGCGGGCCCGCGGAGGTGAGCTCGCGGCGTCGGGCACGGAGGGGGCGCAGGCCCTCCACGACCGCCTCGGTGACCACCGCCTTGAGCCGGCCGGCGCCCGCCGCGCCGACCTCGTCGGCGAGCGCCTCCGGCGGCATGCCGGTGAAGTAGGCGCCGATCTGGAGCAGGTTGGCGATCTCCGGCCGACGCTCCGGCTCGTAGGTGATGGTGCGCTCGGCGTCGGTCTTCGCGCGCTTGAAGAAGGTGGCGGTGTCGTCCTCCGAGGCCCGCAGCTCCAGCGCGTTGCCGCGCGACTTGGACATCCGGCGGCCGTCGCTGCCGAGCACGGTGGTCGACGGCGCGATGAGGGCGTCCGGCTCGGGGAAGTACGGGCGGGCGGCCGAGTACCGCTGGTTGAACCGCCGCGCCACGGTCCGGGTGATCTCCAGGTGCGGAAGCTGGTCCACGCCGACCGGCACCAGGTTGCCGTGGCAGAACAGGATGTCGGCGGCCTGGTGGACCGGGTAGGTGAGCAGCAGGCCCGAGATGCCGCGCTTCTGCCGCAGCACGGCCGCCTCGGCCTCCGACTTCACCGTGGGGTTGCGCTCCAGCTCGGACACCGTGACCAGCGACAGGAACGGCAGCAGGAGCTGGTTGAGGGCCGGCACCGCCGAGTGCGTGAAGACGGTACTGCGCTCCGGGTCGAGGCCCGCCGCGAGGTAGTCGAGCAGCACCTCGCGGACCGTGGCGTGCAGGTCGCCGGCGTCGTCTCGGTCGGTGATGACCTGGTAGTCGGCGACGATGAGGAACACCTCGACGCCCAGGTCCTGCAGGCGCACGCGGTTGGCGACGGTGCCCATCAGGTGCCCGAGGTGCAGGGCTCCGGTGGGGCGGTCGCCGGTGAGCACCCGGTACTCCCCCGGGTTCCGGGCGATGCGGTCCTCCAGCACGGCGGTGCGCTCGCGCGCCGCCGCGGCGGAGCGGGTGGTGCTGCGCTTCTCGCGGGCAGCGTCGAGGTCGAGCAGGGTGCCGGTGGCGGACGGCGTCGGGGCCGCCTCGGGCGGCAGGGTCATGGACATGCCGGGTCTCCTTGGTCAGGGAGCCGCCCGCGCACGACGTCGGGCACAGAAAAGTCCCGGGCTGCGGCGAGCAGCTCGGGACTTCTGTGCGGGTGGGCGCGTCAGGTCACGGCTGCGGGTGCAGCCGCCACCAGTTCAGCCCGTGCGTCATGTGGCCAGGGTAGGCGGGGGCGCGGCGGCGATCAAGGGACCACACCTTGCTCTCAACCTTGGTTGAGGTTCTAGCGTGGCCGTCCGAGGCGGGTCACAAGGGCCGGCCGGGACGAGGGAGAGCGACATGCGGGCCATCGAGGTACACGAGTTCGGCGGGCCCGAGGTGCTGGTCGCCCGGGACGTCCCGGACCCGGTCGCAGGCCCGGGCCAGGTGGTGGTGCGGCTGGTCGCGGCCGACGTCATCTTTCTCGACACCCTGCTGCGCGGCGGATGGGGCGGCGAGATCTTCCCGCTGCGGCCGCCCTACGTCCCCGGGACCGGCGGGGCAGGCCGGGTCGAGTCGGTCGGGAGCGGGGTGGACGCGGCCTGGATCGGGCGTCCGGTCGTCGTGCACGGGCCGGGCTACGCCGAGCGGGTCGCCGCGGACCTCGGCGACGTCGTGCCCGTGCCGGACGGCCTGGGCCTGACCGAGGCCGCGGCCCTCATGACCGACGGCGTGACCGCCCTGCGTCTGACCCGGCACGCTCCCGCCGGCGCCGACGGGGCGCCCTGGGTGCTGGTCGCGGCGGCGGCGGGCGGCGCCGGCTCGCTGGCGGTGCAGATCCTGCGCGACGCCGGGGCGCGGGTCGTCGCGGCGGCCCGCGGCGACGCCAAGCTGAGCCTGGCCCGCGAGCTGGGCGCGGAGGTCGCCGTCGACTACACGGAGCCGGGCTGGGCGGACCGGGTGCGTGCGGCGACCGGCGGACCCGGCGTCGTGCTGGCCCTGGACGGCGCCGGCGGCGCCCTCGGCGCGGAGGTCTTCGAGACGGTGGCCGACGGCGGGCGGTTCGTCACCTACGGCACGTCCAGCGGTCAGTTCACGGCGGTCGATCCCCTGGTCGCCGAGCAGCGCCGGATCGAGGTGATCAACGAGCTCGCGGGCGGCCCGCCGGCCCCGGAGCTCGTCCGCACCCTCTTGACGCAGGTGCTGGACCTGGCAGCCGCGGGCCGGGTGCGGCCCGCCATCGGCGCGACCTTCCCCCTGGCCGACGCCGCGGCCGCCCACACCTCGCTGGCCGAGCGTCGGACGGTCGGCAAGTCGCTGCTGCTGGTCTGACGAGGCGCTGCCCGGCGCGCCTTCCGGACGGTGCGGCCGCGCTGCCGGACGGCGGGGACGACGCCCCGCCGTC
>NZ_JBHWZO010000300.1:0-7061 GCF_042728455.1 Promicromonospora sp. NPDC060204 | reverse complement strand
GTACAGGTCACCCGGGTGACCTGTACGCCTGACACGTCGTGGGCCCCGGGCGATGTCAGTGGCGGCGTCTAACGTCGTGGCATGAGCGAGCCCCGGCCCTTCACCGTGCACGTCCCCGACCAGGTCCTCACGGACCTGCGCGATCGCCTGGCGCGCAGCAGGATCCCCGAGGACTCGCCCCGGCGTCCGGCGTCGGGCCTGACGTCCGGCTACCTGCGCGAGCTCGTCGACCACTGGATCAGCTGGGACTGGCGGGCGCGCGAGGCCTGGCTGAACGGGCACCCGCAGTTCCTCGCCGAGGTCGGGGGCGCGGACGTGCACTTCGCGCACCTCCGGTCCGAGCAGCCGGACGCCCCGGCCCTGCTCGTGCTGCACGGGTGGCCGCACACGTTCGCGCTGCAGCTCGACTTCGCCGACCTGCTGCCCGACCTCGACGTGGTGGTCGCGAGCCTGCCCGGCTTCGCGTTCTCGACGCCGTACGCGGACGGCGAGATGTCGGAGACGCGGCTGGCCGCCACGATGCACGCGCTGATGACCGACGTGCTGGGCTACGAGCGGTACTTCACCTACGGCGAGGATGTCACGGCGAACGTCAGCGACCTCATCGCGGCCCGGTACCCGGAGCACGTGGCGGGCATCGTCGCCACGCACGCGCACTTCCCGACCACGGCGGAGCGGGCGGCGCTCGACGACCCCGAGGCCAAGGAGTTCTTCGACGGCATCGCCGCGCGGCACCAGACCGACGGCGCCTACGGCCACGTCCAGGCCACCCGGCCGGACACGCTCGCGACCGCCCTCAACGACTCCCCCGCCGGCCTGCTGGCCTGGCTGACGGAGAAGCTCGTCGAGTGGAGCGACACCCCGCCCGGCGACCCCCGCGCGGTGGAGCAGCGCATCTCCCGGGACCGCATCCTGACCGAGGCGACGATCTACTGGGCCACCCAGACCATCGCGTCGTCGTTCCGCCCCTACTACGAGGGCGCCGACCAGCCCGGCCCGATCCCGCCGGCGACGGTGCCGGCCGCCGTCCTCGTCCAGCGGCACGAGGGCACGTACCCCGAGTCGCTCGCGCGCCGCCACTACCTCGACCTGCGGGTGTTCGACCGCCTGCCGGAGGGCGGACACTTCACGGTCGGCGAGGTGCCCGAGGAGATGGCGGCGCGCGTGCGGGAGTTCGTCCGCTCGGTCGACGGCGGCTGAGCCCCGACTCAGGCCGTCGGCTCCAGGCGGATCACCGGGAACTTGCGGTCGGTGTGGGTCTCGTACACCTTGGCGTCCGGCCAGTACTCGGCCCAGATCCCGTAGAGCCGCTCCCACTCGGGCGACGTCGGGCGCACCACGGTGACGGTCGCCCGCAGGGTCTGGTCGCCCACCTCGATGGTGGTCTCGCCGGCGCCGTCCTCCACGTTCGCCACCCAGACCGGGTCCTTGGGCGCGCCGCCCTGGGAGCCGACGACGAGGTAGGCGTCGCCGTCGGTCGCGGCCACCAGCGGCGTGACGTACTGCTTGCCGCTGACCCGCCCGACGTGGTGCAGGAGCAGCAGCCGCTTGCCGTCGAAGTGCCCTCCGGCTACGTCCGCGCCCAGCACGCCCGCGTTCGCGCGGAACGCCTCGATGATCCCGGTGTTCATGTCTGCCATCTCGTCCTCCTCGGACCTCCGCCGGCCCCCCGGCCGACCTAACCGGACTTTACCCCGCTTACGCGGTTCCGGATAGCATCCGGACATGAGCACGCCGATGACGTGGGGCACGCCGCAGCCCGAGCGGGCCGACGCCGCCCGCAACCGTCAGGTGCTGCTCGCCACCGCCCGCGACCTCCTGGCCGAGGTGGGGGCGGACTGCCTCACGATGGACCTCCTGGCCGAACGCTCCGGGCTCGGCAAGGGCACGGTGTTCCGCCGGTTCGGCTCCCGGGCCGGGATCTTCCAGGCCCTGCTCGACGACAGCGAGCGCGAGCTGCAGCAACGCGTGCTCAGCGGCCCGCCGCCGCTCGGTCCCGGGGCGCCGCCGGTCGACCGGATCATCGCCTACGGCACGGCGCGTGTCCGCTTCCTCGCCGACCACCGCGCCGTCGCGCGCGCCACGCTCGACGGCCGCCAGGCCGGCCGGCGTCGGCCCCTGTCCGAGATCCACCTGCGGGTGCTGCTGCGCGAGGTCGACCTGCCGGGCGCCGACGTCGAGGTGCTCGCGGGCCAGCTCGCGTACGCGCTGGACGGCCCGCTGCTGCTCCAGCTCTCCGCCGGTCCGGACCTGGAGGGACCGGAGCCGACGGCCCGCTTCGAGGCGGGCTGGCGCGACCTGGTCGAGCGGGTGTGCGGGGTGTCGGGGGCGTAGGCAGGGTGCCGGCACCGTCAGGCGTGCGTCGGCGCCTCATGCCGGGCGTGCTCGGCGGGCTCGAGCTGGAAGGTCGAGTGCTCCACGCGGACGTCGAACTGCGTGGCGACGCACCGCTGCAGGGCGTCGAGCACCGGCGGCGCCTGCCCGTCCCGGAAGCAGACGTCGCGCACCACGACGTGGGCGCTGATGGTCGGCAGGCCGGTGGCGACGAGCGAGGCGTGCAGGTCGTGCACCTCCTCGACGTGCTCCACCTCCAGGAGCCGCGCCCGCACCTCGTCGAGGTCCATGCCGGGCGGGGTCGACTCCAGCAGTACGCTCGCCGAGTCGGCCAGCAGCCGGGCGGCCCGCGGCAGGATGAGGACGGCGATGACCAGGCCCGCGACGGCGTCGGCCCGCTGCCAACCCGTCGTCGCGATCACGACCGCGGCCACGATCACCGCGACCGAGCCGAGCGCGTCGTTGACCACCTCCAGGAACGCGGCGCGCAGGTTGAACGACGCCGAGCGCCCGCCCGCGAGCACGAGCAGCGCCACGACGTTGCCCACCAGGCCGACGATGCCGAAGACGAGCAGGCCCGGCCCCGGCGCCTCCGCCGGACCCACCAGGCGGCTCACACCCTCGACCAGCGCGTACACGCCGACGGCGAGCAGCACCGCGGCCTGCGCGAGCGCGGCCAGGATCTCGGCCCGCCGGAACCCCCAGGTGCGGCGCGACGACGGCGGCCGCAGCGCGAGCGACGCCGCCCCGAGCGCGATGGCGAGGCCCGCAACGTCGGTGAGCATGTGCGCGGTGTCGACCAGGAGCGCGAGGCTGCCGGTGAGCAGGGCGCCGACCGCCTGGGCCACGAAGACGGCCGCCGTGATGCCGAACGCGACGGCCAGGCGGCGGCGTCCGCCCGGGTCGCGGTGCGCGCCCGCGTCGTGCCCGTGGCTGTGGCCGCCAGGGCCGTGGTTGTGGCTCACGAGGCTGCTCCCGACGCTGCGGACGGACCCGTCGTCGTCGGAGCCGACCCCGACGCCGTCGTCGCAGCCTGCGCCGCCGGAACCGACACGGGTGCGGCCAGCTCGGACGGGTGCACCGCCGAGCCGTCCACGCCGTAGACCGGGCACAGGGCCACGGCGTCGCCGGTCAGCGCCAGCAGCTTCTCGGCGGACGCGAGCACCGCGAGCGTCGCCTCCGGGTGGGTCAGCGAGAACACCGACGCCCGCCCCTGCGGCCGGGACTCGACGAGCCCGCAGTCGCGCAGGCAGGCCAGGTGCTTGGACACGGTGGACTGGGCCAGGCCGAGGTGCTTGGTCAGGTCGACCACGCGGTGCTCGCCGAGGGCCAGGTGCTGCAGGATCGCCAGCCGCGACGGGTCCGAGAACCCGTGGAACAGGCACGCCGCCACGACCATCGCCTCGGACTCGCGGGCCGCGACATCGCCCCCCACCTGTGTCATCGCCATGCGACGATGCTACCAGCCGCCACCCCACTCCCCTTTGAGGCCCTGGTTTCTCCTCTTTGAGCCGCCCCAAAGCGAAGAAACCAGGGCCTCAAAGGAAAGGTCGGACGACGACGGAGGCGGCAGCCCGACGGCGGCGGCCCGGGAGGCGGCAGCCCGGCGGCGGCGACCCGGCGTCGGGCTCAGGATGTCGCCCGGGCGTGCCAGGCCGTCGCCGTCGCGTCCAGGACGTCGTCCCACGGCGTCGGCCGGACGCCGAACACCCCGGTGGTCTCGGCGCCGTCCGCCACGAACGGCCGGTCGAACTGGTAGAGCACGCCCAGCGCCTCGCGCAGGAGCGGCACCACGAGGCCCCCGGCCCGCAGCACCGCGCGCGGGACGCGGCGCAGCCGGGGCTCCCCCGTCCCGGCCCGCGCGCCCAGCTCGCGCAGCACCTCGCGGACGGTCGCGGGCGGGTTGGACGGCACCAGCCACGGCGAGCCCCAGGCCCGGTCGTCGGCGCCGAGCGCCACCAGTGTCGCGGCGACGTCGTCGACCGCCGTCCAGGTGTGCGGCTGGTCCGGGTCTGCCATGACACTGGCCGGCTTTCCGGCGAGCGTCGCCGCCGCATACATGGGCAGGAGGCCGTGCGAGGCGGGGACGGTCGGCCCGATGTAGTCGGAGGCGCGCGCCTCGGTGGCGCGCACCCGCCCCGCGCGGTGGGCGGCGAGCGCCTCCTGCCACAGCCGCGCCCGCAGCCGGCCCTTGTGGTCCGACGCCGCGAGCGGCAGGCCGCGGGTCATCGGCCCGTCGACGGGGCCGTAGCCGTAGAGGTTGCTGAGCGTCACGAGCACCGCGCCGGAGGTCTCGGCGGCATGCAGGGCCGCGGCCGCCAGCGGGGGCCAGCCGCGCTCCCACGCCTGGTACGAGCCGGGGTTCGTGCAGTTGTACAGCACGTCCGCGCCCCGGGCCGCCGCGGCGAGCGCCGTCGCGTCCGTGGCGTCCAGCGCGATCCGCTCGACGCGGGGGTGCGCCGGGCCGCCGCCGGAGCGGGTCACCACCGCGACGGAGCGGCCGGCATGCGCCAGCCGGAGGGCGAGCGCGGTGCCGACAGGACCGGCGCCGAGGACGAGGTGGGAGGTCATGCCCCAGGGTCCCATCGATATTGGTCAGACAGGTTCACAACTTGTATGATCGCAAGCGAACATCCCGCCGCAAAGGAGCGCCATGACGTACCAGCCCGACGCCATCCGGACCGTGCAGCTCTCGACTGTCACGCTGCCGCTGGCCACCCCCATCTCCGACGCCAAGGTCTTCACAGGGCGGCAGAAGCCAATGACCGAGGTCGTGTTCCTGTTCGCGGAGATCACGACCGAGCAGGGGTTCGAAGGGCTCGGCTTCTCCTACTCCAAGCGCGCGGGCGGCCCCGCCCAGTACGCGCACGCCAAGGAGGTGGCCCAGACCGCGATCGGCGAGGACCCGAACGACATCGCCAAGCTCTACACGAAGCTGCTGTGGGCGGGCGCCTCGGTCGGCCGCTCCGGCGTGGCCACCCAGGCACTGGCCGCCATCGACATCGCCCTGTACGACCTCAAGGCCAAGCGCGCCGGCCTGCCGCTGGCCAAGCTGCTCGGCTCGCACCGCGACTCCGTGCGCACCTACAACACCTCGGGCGGGTTCCTCAACGCGAGCATCGAGGAGGTCAAGGAGCGCGCCAGCCGGTCGATCGCCGAGGGCATCGGCGGCATCAAGATCAAGGTCGGGCTGCCCGACAGCCGCACGGACCTCGCCCGCGTCGCCGCCGTCCGCGAGCACATCGGCCCCGACGTGCCGCTCATGGTCGACGCCAACCAGCAGTGGGACCGGGGCACCGCCCTGCGCATGGGCCGGCGCCTGGAGGAGTTCGACCTCGTCTGGATCGAGGAGCCCCTCGACGCCTACGACGCCGAGGGCCACGCGGCGCTCGCCGCCGCCCTGGACACCCCGATCGCCACCGGCGAGATGCTCGCCTCTGTCGCGGAGCACGAGCGGCTCATCGCGACCCGCGCCTGCGACATCATCCAGCCGGACGCCCCGCGCGTCGGCGGCATCACGCAGTTCCTGCGGCTGCTCACGCTCGCCGACCAGGCCGGGCTGGACCTCGCGCCGCACTTCGCGATGGAGATCCACCTGCACCTGGCCGCCACCTACCCGCGCGAGCCGTGGGTGGAGCACTTCGACTGGCTCGACCCGCTGTTCAACGAGCGCCTGGAGACGAAGGACGGGCGCATGCTCGTGCCGGACCGCCCGGGTCTCGGCGTGACGTTCAGCGAGCAGGCCCGCGCCTGGACGACGGACACGGCGACCTTCGGCCCCGCCTGACCCCCCGCCTGATCCCCCGCGACGTGTCAGACGTACAGGCCCCCCCCGTGACCGGTACGTCTGACACGTCCGGCCGGAAGCTCCGGCGGGAAGCGGCATCGAGATGGAAGCATGAGCCCATGGCCCAGACCCTGAGCGGCACCCTGGTGGAGACGCTGCGCAGCCGCATCGTCAACGGCGACATCGCGCCGGGCGAGAAGCTGCCCAGCGAGCCGCGCCTCGCCGTCGAGCACCAGGTCAGCCGTACCGTCGTCCGCGAGGCCATCGCGCGCCTGAACCTGGAGGGCCTGGTCCACACCCGGCGCGGCAGCGGCAGCTACGCCCTGACCCCGCCCGCCGAGGCCGACGACGGCGGAGCCCCCGTCGCCCGGTCGCTGGCCGACCGCCTCGCGCTGGTCGAGTACCGCCTGGCCCTGGAGGCCGAGGCCGCCGCGCTCGCCGCCGGACGGCGCACGCCCGCGCAGCTCGCGGCGCTGGCCGACCGGCTCGACGCGCTCGCGGCGTCCGACGGGCACCCCGCCACCGCGATGCAGCACGACTTCGCGTTCCACCGGCTCGTCGCCGAGGCCGCGGGCAACAGGTTCCTCCTGGAGGCCCTGGACCGACTCGGCCCGCAGATGATCGCCATGCCGCGCGGCCGGCTGGACCGGTCCGACGACGGCGGGTCGGGGAACGGCGGCTCCGGAGGCGGCCCGTCGGGCGCGTCGGCCACGGAACCGCACGGCGGCGGCCGCTTCGCCGGCGTCGTCCAGGAGCACCGCGCCGTCCTCGATGCCCTGGACGCGCAGGACCCGCTCGCCGCCGCAGCGGCGATGCGGGTCCACCTGACGTCGTCCCGCCGCCGCCTCCTGGACGAGTCGGGCGCCGACGCCGCCGGCTGACCAAGCCGCCGCGCCGCCGTCGGGCAAAGACGTTGACCACAGCAGCTGCTGCCAGGAGG
>NZ_JBHWZO010000299.1:0-7073 GCF_042728455.1 Promicromonospora sp. NPDC060204 | reverse complement strand
GACGGACTACTTGTCCGTCCCGCCCCTCTCTGTCTTCGTACGAATCTTCTTCGCACGAGTTTCCCGAGATGCTTGCGCTGACTCCTGCATCTATGGTTCATTAGTCAAGTAATGAACCAACGGAGGGGGTGAGCCGGTGTTCGACGGGCCCGAGCCGATCTACATCCAGATCGCGCAGATGATCCGCGCGCAGGTACTCGCCGGTGAGCTGAAGGAGGAGGAACAGGTCATGTCCACCACACAGTTCGCGACGACGTTCCGCATCAACCCGGCCACCGCCCAGAAGGCGTTCGCCGGTCTGGTCGAGGAGGGCGTGCTCTACAAGCGCCGTGGCCTCGGAATGTTCGTCGCGCCGCAGGCCAGGGAGCGCCTGCTCGCGGACCATCGCAAGCGCTACTTCGAGGAGGTCCTGGCCCCTGCGCTCCAGCAGGCGGACATCCTCGGCATCCCGACCGAAGACGTCGTCGCCTACGTCCTGGGCGCCGGCAAGCGACAGACGGAGGAGTCATGACGACCACCGCACCGTTCGGTGCCCGCCTGGACGACGTCGTCGTCCACTTCGGCAGGAGCCACCGGGTGCTGCAGAACGGCACCCTGATCCGGGACGAGGCCAGCACGGCGCTCGACGGCGCCACGCTCGCGATCCGCCCCGGGGTCATCACCGGGGTGCTCGGCCGCAACGGCGCCGGCAAGACGACGATGCTCTCGCTGCTGGCGGCGTTCACCCGCCCCACCAGCGGCACCGTCCGTGTCGGGCCGGCGGGCGAGGAGGAGGACCCATGGGAGAACCCGTGGATCACCTCGGGCACCCAGCTCGTCCGGGAGAGCGGCGACCTGATGAACGACGAGAAGGTCTCCACCTCGCTCAAGTACTACGCCGACATGCGGCCGGACTGGAGCGCGGAGACGGCGGAACGCCTCCTCGACCTGTTCGAGGTGGACGTCCGCAAGCACCCGTCAGCCCTGTCGCGCGGCAAGCGCTCGGCGGTCGGTGCCACGATCGGCCTGGCCACGCGCGCGCCGCTGACCATCTTCGACGAGGTGTACCTCGGCATGGACGCGCCCACGCGGTACGCGTTCTACGACGAGCTCCTCGCCGACTACGCCGAGCACCCGCGCACGATCCTCCTGTCCAGCCACCTGGTCGAGGAGGTCGAGCGGCTGTTCGAGGACGTCGTGGTCATCGACCGGGGCCGGGTGCTCCTGGCCGAGCCTGCCGACCAGATGCGGGCGCGCGGGTTCAGCCTCACGGGCTCCAAGGACGCCGTCGAGCGGGTCGCGGGGGAGCGCCGGGTGCTGCACCGCCAGCAGCTCGGTGCGACCGTGCAGGTCACGCTGGAGGGCGCGCTGGACGACGACGAGCTGGCCGCCGCCCGCGGTGCGGGCGTCGAGGTCGGTTCCGTCCCGGTGCAGGACCTCTTCGTCCGCCTGACCGGCCCGGGGCGATCATGAGCGCCACCACCTCGGCCGTGGCGAGCCCCGGGCGGGACACGCTGGTCCGCGAGGCCGAACGGCGCGGCGCCCGCCGCGCGGCCGGCATGACCCTGCGCGTCGTCAGCACGATCGGCGGGTGGTACTGGGCGATCTTCGCCGTCGTGGCCCTCGCGGTCATCCTGGGTAACGCCCGGTACGGCGGGGACCTGGACCAGGGCATCGTCGACGCCCAGATGGGCGGCTCGTCCCGCTGGTTCGTGCTGGTGCTCGGCATCATCGTTCCCGCCGCGTACCTCCGGCTGCACGTCGCCGCCGGCGGCACGCGCAGGTCCATGACGACCGGGACCCTCCAGGGCGCCCTCGTCAGCGGGCTGCTGATCGGGGCGGTGACCGCGCTCTACCTGGTCGCCGAGCGCGCGCTGTTCGCCGCGCTGGACCTGACCTGGGCACGTGAGTTCGGGCTGCCGGTCGACGGCTACGGGGGCATCGCCCTGACGTTCGTCGCCGAGTCGCTCGTCGCGGCCACGTACTACCTGGTGGGCGCCGCGATCTCGGCCGGCTACTACCGCCTCGGCGGGGTGCGGGGCTCGCTCTACGTCCTCGCCGCGCTCGTCCCGGCGGCGCTCGTCGACCTGGCCACGCACACGGGCGTCACCGCCCTGATCGCGGGCCCGCAGAACCTGCCCGACGGCGGGGCCGGCGTGCTCCTGGGCCTCGCGGGCGGCGCGGTCGCCGTCGCGCTGGCGGCCTGGCTGTTCGGCACGCCGCTGCGCTCCGTCCCGCTGCGACCTTCCGTCTGAGGGGCACGACCATGACAACACCGACCATCGAGGAGAGCACGATGAGCCGCAACGAGCTGACCCGGGCCGGGCACCTGCGCGGCGTCGCGGCCGTGGCCCGGCGGCTCCGTGGATCCGGCGTCACCGTCGGGATCTGGTTCTGGGGCGTCTACGCGCTCTACGCCGTCGGGCTCACCGTCGGCAACGCCCTGGCCGGCAACGACCTGGAGATCAGCGCGCTCGACGTGACCCTCGGTGCCGCCCGCTGGCCGATGATCGCGCTCGGCGTCCTCGCGTCCTCCGGCATCCTCACGCTCCACGTGGCCGCCGGCGGCAGCCGCCGGTCCCTGGCCGAGGGCGTGGTGCGCGGCGCCGTCGTCGTCGGCGCAGGCTTCGGCGTCGTGACCACGCTCGCTCTGCTGGGCGAGCGCCTGCTCAGCACGTCGCTCGGGATGACCTGGCGCCGACTCGGGGCGCTGCCCTTCGACTCGCCCCTCACGGTGCTCGGCAGCACGGTCGCCGAGGCCCTCGTGCTCACCACCTACATCCTCGTCGGCGCGTGCATCGGCCTCGGCTTCACGCACACCGGCGCCTGGGGGACGCTCCTGATCGTCCCGCTGGCCCTGCCCGCCGTGCTCGCCGACCTCGCGACCCGCAGCGGCGTGATCGGCACGATCGCCAACATCCAGTTCGTGCCCGACATCGAGCACGCGGAGGTGCCCCCGTCCGAGGGTCTCGCGACCCTGCTGATCGGCCTTGGCGGGGCCGCGCTCGCCGCCGTCATCGCCGCCGTCGTGCTCCGCGCCCTGCTGCGCACGGCGCCCGTGCGCGCCGCCTGAACCGACCCGACCCGACCCGAACCCGCCCGACCCGACCCAGAAAGAGTGTGACCATGACGTCCCCAGTCGTCGAAGTCAGCCACCTCAGAAAGGCCTATCCCGGCGCCGGTCGCGGCGCCGCCCCCAAGACCGCCGTCGCCGACGTGTCCTTCCAGGTCGCCCGCGGCGAGATCTTCGGGATCCTCGGCCCCAACGGCGCCGGCAAGACCACCACCGTCGAGTGCGTCGCCGGGCTGCGGCACGCCGACGGCGGAACCGTCCGGATCCTCGGCCACGACCCCCAGGCCGACCCTGCCGCGGTGCGGGAGCACGTGGGCGTCCAGCTCCAGGAGGCCGCCCTGCACGACAAGATCACCGTCGGCGAGGCGCTCGACGTCTTCGGCTCCTTCTACCCGCAGCGGGCGGACTCGGCCGAGCTCCTCGACCTGCTCGACCTGACCGCGCAGCGCGACCAGCAGTTCGGCAAGCTGTCCGGCGGGCAGAAGCAGCGGCTCTCCATCGCCCTGGCCCTCGTGGGCAGGCCCCAGGTCGCCATCCTCGACGAGCTCACCACCGGCCTCGACCCCGCCGCCCGGCGCGCCACCTGGGACCTCGTCGAACGCGTGCGCGACTCCGGCGTCACCGTGCTGCTCGTCACCCACTTCATGGACGAGGCCGAGCGGCTCTGCGACCGGCTCGTCGTGATCGACGCCGGCCGCGTCGTCGCCGAGGGCACCCCGGCCGCCCTCATCGAGGGGCTCGAGGGCCACCGCGGCGTCCGGCTCCGGTTCGCGGACGACGCCGCCCGCGACCGCGCGGCCCTGCTGCTCACCGCCCTCTCCGAGCGGGACGCCGACGTCGCCGGAGTCGTCCCCGCCGGCGACGAGATCGAGGTGACCGGCACCCGCAAGGTGCTGTTCGCCGTCGTGCAGGCGCTCGCGGCCGCCGATGTCGTCCCCGACGACGTGCGGACCGTCGAACGCACCCTGGAGGACGTGTTCGTGCAGGTCACCGGTCGTGCGTACCGGGCAGAGGAGAACGAGGAGGTGGCGGCATGACCGCCGTCCAGACCGCCGTCGTCCCGCGGGGCCTGCGGGCCAGGGGCTTCGGCACCCTGTTCACCACCGAGCTCAAGGTGTGGCTGCGGGAGCCGACCGGTGTCTTCTTCGCGCTCGTCTTCCCCAGCCTGCTGCTGCTCGGGCTCGGGCTGGCCATCCCCGACTTCTCGAAGCCGATGACCGACGCGCCGCCGCCCTGGAACGAGGCGCCGGGCGTCACCAGCTACCTGCCCACCATCATCGCGCTCGCGGTGGGGACCATCGCGCTGACCACCATGCCGGTGCAGTTCGCGACCTTCCGCGAGAAGGGCATCCTGAAGCGCCTGTCGACCACCCCGATGCCGCCGCAGAACCTGATCGGCGCGCACCTGGTGATCAACGTGCTGGCACTCATCGTGTCCACGAGCGCGGCCGTCGTCGGCAGCATGGTCGTGCTGGGGGTGCCGTTCGCGGCCGACCCGCTGACGGTGCTGCTCGTCCTGGTGCTGTCGACGACTGCCATGTTCTCGCTCGGGCTGCTCGTCGCGGCGCGGGCCGAGAAGGGCGCGACGGCGTCCGGGCTGGGCATGCTGCTCTACTTCCCGTCCCTGATGTTCTCCGGGGTGTGGGTACCGCTGTCCGTCATGCCGGACTGGATGGAGACGATCGGCCTCTACCTGCCGCTCGGCGCCGCGGCCCAGGGACTCACCGTCGGCTGGTTCGGCACCGAGGGTTTCCCGCTCGCCCAGGTGCTCGTTCTGGTCGGCTGGACCGTGGTGCTCTTCCCCCTCGGCGTCAAGCTCTTCCGCTGGACGTGACCCCTGGTCAGGGGTCCCCTAGGCTCGTGTCATGAAGCCGTTTCTGCTGCTCGCGACGCGTGCGGAGGACCTCGCCGCAGACGGTGAGCACGAGGCGTTCCTCCGGTACGGAGGCCTCGAGCCGGAGCAGCTGCACCGGGTCCGCCTCGAGCGCGAGCCGCTGCCGCCGATCGACCTGGACGACTACTCGGGCGTCCTCGTCGGCGGGGGACCCTTCAACTCCTCGGACCCCGAGGAGACGAAGGGTCCCGCGCAGCGGCGGGTCGAGGCCGAGCTGTCCGGGCTGCTCGACGAGGTCGTGGCGCGCGACTTCCCGTTCCTGGGCGCCTGCTACGGCGTCGGCACGCTCGGGGCGCACCAGGGCGCGGTGATCGACGCGACCTACGCCGAGCCGGTGGGACCCGTGACCATCGAGCTCACCCCGGACGCGGCGGACGACCCGCTGCTGGCCGGGCTCCCGCAGTCCTTCGCGGCGTACGTCGGCCACAAGGAGGCGGTGCGCAAGCTGCCCGACCACGCGGTGCTGCTCGCGTCGTCGGCCGGCTGCCCGGTCCAGATGTTCCGGGTCAAGCAGAACCTGTACGCCACGCAGTTCCACCCCGAGCTCGACGGCCCGGGCATCGACCAGCGGATCGCGGTCTACCGCGACTACGGCTACTTCCCGCCCGAGGAGGCGGAGGCGGTGCGGGAGCGCTGCCTCGCGGTATCGGTCACCGAGCCGCTCCGCGTGCTGCGCGCGTTCGTGGAGCGCTACGCCCGGGTGTGATCGACCGCATCCTGGGATCCGGTAGACAGTCGCCGGGGGTGGGGCTACCGTTTTGGCCGTGGACATCCGTTGGTATTGGCGCTTTACGTCGGCTCCTGGTGGAGCTCGGCGGGCGTACGCCTGACCAACCTTCCACCCGGAGCCAGGGCCTGGGACGCCGATCGCGTCCAGGCCCTTCGTCTTTACCGAGACGGGCCGCTCCGGACCAGGAGTCGGTGGCGGGCCGTCCGGTTCCTCGAACCAGACCCCTCCAACCAGGAGCCCCGATCCCGATGAGCATCACCCCCGCGGAACCCAGCACCGAGGCGACCACCGACCTCGGTACCCGCACCTCCGACCTGCGCATCCGCGCTCTCGACCCGCTGCCCGCCCCGCGGAGCCTGCTGGAGGCGATGCCGCTCGGCACCGCCCGCAGCGACCTCGTCACGACGTCCCGCCGTGAGGTGCGCGACGTGCTGACCGGCGAGGACGACCGGCTGCTGACGATCGTCGGCCCGTGCTCGGTGCACGACCCGGTGGCCGCGCTCGACTACGCCGCCCGGCTCGCCGCGCTCCGGCGCGAGCTGTCCGACGACCTCGTCGTCGTGATGCGGGTGTACTTCGAGAAGCCGCGCACCACGGTCGGCTGGAAGGGCCTCATCAACGACCCGCACCTGGACGGGTCGCACGACGTGCGGCACGGCCTGAACCTGGCCCGCGAGGTGCTGCTCGGTGTCCTCGACGCCGGGGTGCCCGCCGGGGCCGAGTTCCTGGAGCCCACCAGCCCCCAGTACATCGCGGACGCCGTGACCTGGGGCGCCATCGGTGCGCGCAACGTGGAGTCGCAGGTGCACCGGCAGCTCGCCTCGGGCCTGTCGATGCCCGTCGGGTTCAAGAACGCGACCGACGGCGACGTCCAGATCGCCGTGGACGGCTGCATCACCGCCGCGAGCGAGCACACCTTCTTCGGCGCCGACGCCGAGGGCCGTGCCGCCGCCGTCGAGACGACGGGCAACCCGGACTGCCACGTGATCCTGCGCGGCGGTCGGTCGGGCCCCAACTACTCGGCCGAGGACGTCGCCGCCGCCCTGCGCGTGGCGCGCACCTCCGGGCTCGGCGGCGCCGTCGAGAACGGCGTGATCGTCGACGCGAGCCACGGCAACTCGGGCAAGGACCACGTGCGCCAGGCGGGCGTCGTGCACGAGATCGCCAACCGCATCGCCGACGGCGAGCACGGCATCACGGGCCTGATGATGGAGAGCTTCATCGAGGCCGGCGCGCAGCAGCCGGGCCCGCTGTCGGAGCTCACCTACGGCCAGTCCGTCACCGACAAGTGCATGGACTGGGACACCACGGAGGACCTGCTCCGCGACCTCGCCAAGGCGGTCCGCGAGCGGCGCGGCTGACCTGATCTCTTCTCGGAGCCGGCCGGGCCTGTCGCC
>NZ_JBHWZO010000298.1:0-7126 GCF_042728455.1 Promicromonospora sp. NPDC060204 | reverse complement strand
GGTCCGCCGTGGCGGTGCCCGCCGAGGGCACCATCCTCTCGGCCGCCGACGCCGCGGGGGCGGCCGCGCGCGCCGCCGGGCCCGACGCCGGGCCGCTGCCCGTGGTGACCGCCGCGGCGGCCGCGGCCCGGGCGTCCGCGCGGGCCAGCCGGGAGGAGCTCGACGTGCTGCGCACCGCGGGCGTGCTCGACGCCGGCGCGCTGGGCCTGGTACTCGTGCTGGACGCGCTGGTCGTCGCGGCGGCGGGTGCCTCGGCCGGGGCGGAGGCTGGTGCGGCGGCCGGTGCGGCGGGAGCTCGCGGGCCGGCCGCCGGTGACCCGGGCGCGGGCGGAGTGTCAGTGGTGCGCGGCAGCATGGATGCCGTGACCCTGGACCAGCTTCTCGACGCCGGTGCGCTGCCGAGCGCGCCGGACCCGGCGGACGCCGTGTCGTCGGTGACCGACGGCGAGGCCGAGCCGCACGGTGCCGGCTCCGGCGCCCTCGAGCTCATGTTCGTCCTCACCGGCCCCGCCGGCGAGCAGGCCGACACCGTCGCCGCCGGGCTGCGCGGCGCCCTCGCGGAGGTGGGCGACTCGGTGGTCGTCGTGGGCGGGGACGCGGGGACCGGCACGGCCGTCTGGCAGGCCCACGTGCACACCGACCACCTCGACCGGGCGCTCGTGATCGCGGCCGACGCCGCGCGGGCGGGCACGCTCGCACAGGTGCACGTGCGACACCTCGCGGCGGCCGGCCAGCACGAGTGGGGCGTGGTGGCTGCGACGTCGGCGCCCGGCCTGGCGGGGGAGCTCGCGCACGCGGGCGCCGTCGTCCTTCTCACGGGCGGGGTCGGCGCCACCGTCGAGCCGCTGGTGGCCGACGACGTCGAGCGGGCCGCCGCCTCGACCGGCGCCCGGCGCGTGCTGCTCCTGGGTGCGCCCGAGGTGACCGCCGGGGGCGGTGCGCACCTCGACGTCGACGAGCTGATCACCGTGCCGTCGGCCACCGACGTGCACGCCGTCGTGGCGCTGGCGGCCCTCGGCACGCTGCTGCCGGTCGGGCTGCCGGACCTGGGCGGCGACCCCGTCGACGCGCACGCCGTCGTGGGCGAGGCCCTCGCCGGGCTGACCG
This sequence comes from Promicromonospora sp. NPDC060204, assembly GCF_042728455.1. NCBI lineage: Bacteria > Bacillati > Actinomycetota > Actinomycetes > Micrococcales > Promicromonosporaceae > Promicromonospora > Promicromonospora sp. NPDC060204. Next base: position 6,019 of record NZ_JBHWZO010000298.1, on the reverse strand, counting down.
TCCACGCCACGTCCGCCGCGGCCGCCGTCGACCTGCTGGAGAGGGCCGCCGGACCGGAGACCACCGTGGTGACGGCGCTGCTCGACGCCGGCGTGCCCGCTGACCTGCCCGACCGGCTCGCCGCCGTCCTCGCCGGGCGCGTGCCGGACGCAGAGCTCGTCGTCCTGGCGACCGGTCACCCGGGCGACGGGGTGCAGCTCGGCGTGGAGATCGCCGCGCCGGAACCGGAGGCGGACGCATGAGCGACCGGGTGGACGAGCGTCTGGAGCGGGCGTTCGACAAGCGGACCGCGACCGCCCTGGGCAAGCTCGGGCTGACGACCGTGGGCGACCTGCTGGGCCACTACCCGCGCCGGTACGCCGACCCGGGCGCGCTGACCGACATCGCGGCGCTCGAGGTGGGCGAGCACGTGACGATCCTCGCCCGGGTCGAGCAGGCCACCGTGCGGCCCATGCGCAACCGCAACGGCGCGCTCATGGAGGTGGTGGTGACGGACGGCACCAGCCGGCTGTCGCTCACTTTCTTCGGCAAGCACCGCGGCTCGCTCTACAACCACGAGAAGCGGCTGGTCCCGGGGGCGAAGGGCCTGTTCACGGGCACCGTCGGCCTGTACCGGGGCACGCGCCAGCTCACGCACCCGGACTTCACGCTGATGGGCGAGGAGTCCGACCTCGACAGCGACGAGGCGCTCATGGAGCACGCCACCAAGCCCATCCCGATCTACCCGGCCGCCGCGGGCATCCCGAGCTGGAAGGTCCAGGGCGCGCTCCGTGTCGTGCTGGACACGTTGACCGACGCCGACGTGCCGGACCCCGTGCCCGACGAGGTGCGGCAGCGCCAGGGCCTGCCGGGACGAGCCGCCGCCCTGCGCAGCCTGCACCGGCCCGCGACGCTGGAGGAGGCATACCAGGCCCGGCACCGCATGCGGTTCGAGGAGGCGTTCGTGCTGCAGGCCGCGCTCGCACAGCGCCGCGCCCGCACCGCCGCCGAGGACGCGACCGCCCGCCCGCCGCTGCCCGCGGGGCAGCCGAGCATCCTCGCGGACTTCGACGCGGCCCTCCCGTTCACCCTCACCGACGGCCAGCGCGAGGTCGGCGACGAGATCGCGGCCGAGCTCGCCCGGCCCCGCCCGATGCACCGGCTGCTGCAGGGCGAGGTCGGCAGCGGCAAGACGGTGGTCGCGCTGCGGGCCATGCTCCAGGTGGTCGACGTCGGCGGCCAGGCGGCCCTGCTCGCCCCCACCGAGGTGCTCGCCGCGCAGCACGCCCGCACCCTGCGCACCCTGCTCGGCCCGCTGGCCGACGGCGGCACGCTGTTCGGTGCCGAGCGAGCGGGCGCCAGCACCCGCGTGGCGCTGCTGACCGGGTCGCTCGGCGCGAAGGCCCGCAAGGAGGCGCTCCTGCAGGCCGCGAGCGGGGAGGCCGGGATCGTGGTCGGCACGCACGCGCTGCTCTCCGAGCAGGTGCAGTTCGCCGACCTGGGCCTCGTCGTGGTGGACGAGCAGCACCGGTTCGGCGTCGAGCAGCGGGACGCGCTGCGCGCCAAGGGGCGTGTGTCGCCGCACCTCCTGGTCATGACCGCCACGCCCATTCCGCGCACCGTCGCGATGACGGTGTTCGGCGACCTGGAGACGTCGTCCCTCACGGAGGTGCCGGCCGGGCGTGCGGGCATCACGACCGTCGCGGTCCCCGCGGGGAACGTCCGCTGGACCGACCGCACCTGGGCCCGCGTGCGCGAGGAGGTCGACGCCGGCCGCCGCGCCTACGTCGTGTGCGCGCGGATCCACCCGGACGAGGAGACCGACGAGAAGAGCGGCGCGAAGGCCAAGGTCCCGGCCAAGGACTTCGACGACGTGCCCGAGTACCTGGACCTCGGCGACCCGGGCGCCGCGGGCGCGGCCGACCGGCCGCCGCTGCGCGCCGTGCTCGAGGTGGTCGAGGAGCTGCGCTCGCGTCCGGAGCTCGCCGGGATCGAGGTCGGCGTCTTGCACGGGCAGATGCCGCCGGACCAGAAGGACGCCGCCATGGCCGCCTTCGCCTCCGGGGCGGCACCCGTGCTCGTCTCGACCACGGTGGTCGAGGTGGGCGTGGACGTCCCCGAGGCCACGGCCATGGTGATCTTCGACGCCGACCGGTTCGGCATCTCCCAGCTGCACCAGCTCCGCGGCCGGGTCGGGCGCGGCAGCGACCCCGGGCTGTGCCTCCTCGTCTCCGACGCCGAACCGGGCACGCCCGCCTTCGCGCGGCTGGAAGCCATGACGCAGACCACCGACGGCTTCAAGCTCGCCAACCTCGACCTGGAGCTGCGCAGCGAGGGCGACGTGCTCGGTGCCGCGCAGTCCGGCCGGGCCAGCTCGCTCCGCCTGCTCCGCGTGGTCAAGGACGCCGGGCTCATCGAGGAGGCGCGCACCGCGGCCGCCGACGTCGTGGCGGCGTCCCCCGACCTCACCGAGTTCCCGGAGCTCGCGCGCGCCATCCGCGCCCAGCTCGACGAGGACCAGGAGGAGTTCCTGGAGCGCACCTGACCGTGCCTCACCCGCTCTGACCTGGTCGGACGGCCAGATCCGGGACGGGGACCACCACGAACGGGATGACCCACTCCTTACGCCCGAAACATACAACCGATAGAGTCCCCGCCCGTGACGGTCGATGCGAGGCACGCGATCCACACGGGCAGGCCCGCGAAGACCGCGTGGCAGCGCGGAAGACTGCTCGCGCTCGGATCCGTCCTGGTCGCCCTGCTCCTCGTGGGCCACGAGTACGTGCCCAACCGCTGGGGAAACCTCGGCAGCCTCGTCCAGTCCTTCCTGCCGTGGCTCGGCCTCGCGGTGCCGCTCGGCATCCTCGCCGCGCTGCTGCGGAGGTCGGCGCTCGCGGTCCTCGCCGTCCTGCTGCCGCTGGCGGCCTGGATCTGGGTCTTCCTGCCGCAGATCCGTGCCGAGGCCATGCCCCCGGGCGACCTCACCGTGGTGCAGCACAACGTCAACGCCGCCAACTCCGACGTGGCGGGCACCGCGGAGGTCATCCTCGCGGCCGAGCCCGACGTCGTCACGCTCACCGAGGTGCCGTTCGACCTGGCGGAGAAGTACGACGAGGCGCTCACCGAGGCGCTGCCGTACCACCAGAGCGAGGGCACGGTCGGCATCTGGTCCAGGTACCCGCTCAAGGGCGTGCGGCCCGTGGACATCCTCGACGAGTCCTGGAACCGCTGCCTGCGCGCGGTGGTCGAGCACGACGGCGCGAACGTCGTGCTGTACGCGGCGCACCTGCCCTCGGTCCGGGTCGGGAGCGGCGGCTTCGAGACCGAGGAGCGCAACGCCGCCGCGCTCCGGCTGGCGGACGCGGTCCAGGCCGAGAAGGACGAGACGGTCGTCGTGGCCGGAGACCTGAACGCGGTCCTCGCCGACGACGCGATCGCGCCGCTGACCAACCTCGTCATCGCGCCGACCACCGGTTTCGAGTTCACCTACCCCGCGGTGTTCCCGGTGGCGCAGATCGACCACGTCCTGGCCCGCGGCGCCACCGTGACGGACGTCCGCGCCCTGCCCCGCACGGCCAGCGACCACCTCCCGGTGGTAGCCCACATAGACACCCCCTGGTCCTGACCCCGCCCCAGCCCCCTTCCCAGCCCGCTGAGTGCTGGATATTTGCGCGTTCTCGTGCGCCAGGAGCACAGATACCCAGCACTCAACGGGTCGGGGGCGGGTTAGGGTTTTCGGCGTGACCAGGATCGTCGCGGGGTCGGTGGGCGGGCGGTCCATCGCGGTGCCCGCCAAGGGCACCCGCCCCACCAGCGACCGTGTCCGCGAGGCGATCTTCTCCCGGCTGGAGCACCTCGACGTGCTCGACGGCGCCCGCGTGCTCGACCTCTACGCCGGCTCCGGCGCCCTCGGGCTGGAGGCCGCCAGCCGGGGCGCCGTGTCGGTGACCCTCGTGGACAGCGCGCGCGCCGCGGCCGACGTCGCGCGCAAGAACGTCGCCACCCTCGGCCTGACCGGGGTGCGCGTCACCACGGAGAGTGCCGAGCGGTACGCGGCGGCGCTCGCGGGCCGGGCGGCGGGTCCGGGCGGCACAGCGGGCCCGGTCGGCGCGGCGGGCGCGGTCGCCGGTGCGCCGGGCGCGGCGGCTGGCCACACCGGCGCGGCCGGCGGGCTCGACCTCGTGTTCCTCGACCCGCCCTACGACCTCGCCGAGGACGACCTCGCCGTCGTCCTGACGCACCTCGCGACGCCGGGCGTGCTCGCGGACGGTGCCGTCGTGGTCGTCGAGCGCTCGACCCGCACCCCGGAACCTGCCTGGCCGCAGGGCCTGGCCCCGTTCGCGCGGAAGGATTACGGCGAGACGGCGGTCCACTACGCGGAGCCGTCGGGCACCGCGCCGTCGGATAGCGTGGGCGCGTGACCACCGTCGTCTGCCCCGGCTCGTTCGACCCCATCACGCTCGGCCACCTCGACGTGGTCCGCCGCGCCACCACGATGTTCGACGACGTGGTGGTCGGCGTCGCGAAGAACCCCGGCAAGTCCGGCCTGCTGGACCTGGAGACGCGCGCCGGCCTCGTGCGCGCGGCCCTGGCGTCCGCGGCCGAGGCCGAGCCGCAGCTGGCCCGGGTGCGGGTCGCCGTCGTGCCCGGGCTGCTGGTGGACTTCTGCCGGGAGATCGGCGCGGTCGCCGTCGTCAAGGGTCTGCGCGGCGGCGGGGACTTCGACGCCGAGCAGCCGATGGCGCTCATGAACCGGCACCTGTCGGGCGTCGAGACGATCTTCCTGCCGGGCGACCAGCGGTACGCGCACGTCGCGTCGTCGCTGGTCAAGGACATCGTGCGGCACGGTGGGCCGGTCGACGACCTGGTCCCGGCAGGAGTCACGGAGGCCCTGCGGGCCGCGCTGGGGCAGCCCGCCGCGGGCTCGTGAGCCCCGTCACCCCGCACGGGCGCGCGTACCGCCCGTTCCATGTCGTAGGATTGCTTTTTGGCCCCTGGCGTCAGCCTCCTCTGCGAGGCTGAGAGCCGGTCCACCCCCCTCATCGTCCATCCGGACGCTGTCCTCGTTCTGCCCTATCGGAGCCTGTTATCTCCCGCGAACCGAAATCGCCGCTCGTGCTCGACACGCACGAGCTCTCTCGGCGTGCCGGAACGATGCGTACGCACAGCTTGACCGTGCAGGCGCCGTCGGACCTCGGCACGGCCGTGATCGGTATCCCGGAAGGCTCTGACCTGGAGCTGGACCTGAGGCTCGAGTCCGTGATGGAGGGCGTGCTGGTCTCCGGCACCGTCCGCGGCACGGTCAAGGGCGAGTGCAGCCGCTGCCTCGACGACATCTCCCGTGAGATCACGGTCGACGTCACCGAGCTGTTCGCCTATCCCGAGAAGGCCGCCGCGTCGGCCGAGGCGGGGGACGACGACGTCCAGGACGAGGAGTCCGTGCTGGAGGACGACATGGCCGACCTGGAGCCCTCGCTTCGGGATTCGGTCGTGACTGCACTACCATTTCAACCGTTGTGCCGGGAGGACTGCCCGGGCCTGTGCTCCGAGTGCGGAGCCCGCCTGGCGGATGACCCCGGTCATCACCATGACGTGGTCGACCCTCGTTGGTCGGCGCTACAGAGCATGCTCGAACCTACGAGCGTGTCGGACGAGACGAAAGAGAGCTAGCCGTGGCTGTTCCGAAGCGCAAGATGTCGCGCAGCAACACCCGTGCGCGTCGCTCGCAGTGGAAGACCACCGCAGCGACCCTCACGACCTGCCCGCAGTGCCAGGGCAACAAGCTGCCCCACACGGCGTGCCCGACGTGCGGTACCTACAAGGGTCGCACCTACCGCGACGCCCTGAAGACCGTTCACGCGGGCTGACGTGGCCAAGGGCGGGACGGCCCCGGCAAGGCCGGAACCTACCGCGCTGCTCGAGAAGCGGGGGGGGCCGATGGACCCCCCGGATGTTGTGGGGGGACAGACCCACCCCGCGGTGGCGCCCGCCGGCCGGGGGCGCCCCCCCCACCAAACCCCCGGGTTACGGGGGGGCCCCC
>NZ_JBHWZO010000297.1:0-7154 GCF_042728455.1 Promicromonospora sp. NPDC060204 | reverse complement strand
CGGGCGCGCCGGGTTGTGGGGGGTGCTGATCGACGTCACCGGCAGGCCGGGGGGGGACGGGGGGGGCGTCGCCCGCTGCGGGCCGGGGGGGGACGGCGCGGCGCCGGGGGGGGCGGCGCGCCCTCGTCCGGCGCCGATGCCCTGCTACGGGACGGTGACCTCGCCGCGCTCCGCCTTCAGCGCGATGTCGGTGCGGTGGTGCGAGCCCTTGAGCTCGATCCGCGCCACGCCCTCGTAGGCCCGACGGCGGGCGTCCGCCAGGTCGGTGCCGAGCGCCACGACGGACAGCACGCGGCCGCCCGCGCTGACCAGCTCGCCGGTCTCGGAGAGCCCGGTGCCGGCGTGCAGCACGTGCACCCCGGGGAGCGCCTCCGCGTCCTCGATGCCGGTGATCGGGTCGCCCGACCGGGCCGACGCCGGGTAGCCCTCGGAGGCGACGACCACGGTGACGGACGCCTCGGGGCGCCACCGCAGGGGCTCCAGGTCGGCGAGCCCGCCGCGGGCCGAGGCGAGCAGCACCTCGGAGAGCGGCGTCGCGAGCCGGGCCAGCACGGACTGGGTCTCCGGGTCGCCGAAGCGCGCGTTGAACTCCACCACGCGGGTACCGCGGCTGGTGAGGGCGAGCCCCACGTAGAGCACGCCGGAGAACGGCGTACCGCGGCGGGCCATCTCGTCGACGGTGGGCTGGGCCACGCGGCTCAGCACCTCGTCCACGAGGCCGGACGGCGCCCAGTCGAGCGGGGTGTACGCGCCCATGCCACCCGTGTTGGGGCCCTCGTCGTCGTTCCCGACGCGCTTGAAGTCCTGCGCGGGGACCAGGGGGACCACCGTGGTGCCGTCGCACACGCAGAAGAGGGAGACCTCGGGGCCGTCGAGGTACTCCTCGACCACGACCCGGCCGTTCTCGTGGGACAGGCAGGCCGCGCCGTGGGCGAGCGCCGCGGCGCGGTCGTCGGTGACGACCACGCCCATGCCGGCCGCGAGGCCGTCGTCCTTCACCACGTACGGGGCGCCGAAGGCGTCGAGCGCGGCCTCCAGCTCGGCGACGTCGGTGCACACATGCGCCATCGCGGTCGGCACGCCGGCGGCTGCCATGACCTCCTTGGCGAACGACTTGGAGCCCTCCAGCCGGGCCGCCTCGCCGGACGGGCCGAAGACCAGGATGCCGGCCGCGCGGACGGCGTCCGCGACGCCCGCCACGAGGGGCGCCTCCGGGCCGACGACGACCAGCTCCGCGCCGAGCCGCACGGCGAGGGCCGCCACGGCGGCCCCGTCGAGCGGGTCGACCTCGTGCAGCGTGGCCACCCCGGCGATGCCGGGGTTGCCCGGCGCGGCGTGCAGCTCGTGGGAGGCGGTGCCGGAGACGTTCTCCCGGTCGAGCGAGTGGACGATGGCGTGCTCGCGGGCACCTGTCCCGATGACGAGGATCTTCACGGTGGCAGAGGTCCTTCTCAGCGCTGGTGGATGAGGTCGTGGACGGGGATGATCTCGTCGCGCTTGGGCCCCACGCCGATGGCGGAGATCCGGGTGCCCGACATCTCCTCGAGCGCCTTCACGTAAGCCTGGGCGTTCTTCGGCAGGTCGTCGAAGGACCGCGCGCGGGAGATGTCCTCCCACCACCCGTCGAGCTCCTCGTAGATCGGCTTCGCGTGGTGGAACGCCGTCTGGTCGGTGGGCATCTCGTCGTGGCGGACGCCGTCGACGTCGTAGGCCACACAGACCGGGACCTTCTCCATGCCGGTGAGCACGTCGAGCTTGGTGAGCACGATGTCGGTGAGGCCGTTGATGCGCGTCGCGTAGCGCGCGATGACGGCGTCGTACCAGCCGGTGCGCCGGGCGCGGCCCGTGGTGACGCCGTACTCGCCGCCGGTCTTGCGGAGGAACTCGCCCTTGTCGTCGAACAGCTCCGTGGGGAACGGCCCCTCGCCGACGCGCGTCGTGTACGCCTTGATGACGCCGATCACGGAGTCGATCCGGGTGGGCCCGACGCCGGACCCGGTCACCGCGCCGCCCGCCGTCGCGCTGGACGACGTGACGAACGGGTAGGTGCCGTGGTCGATGTCGAGCATCGTCGCCTGGCCGGCCTCGAACAGCACGTTCTTGCCCGCGTCGAGCGCCTTGTTCAGCTCGACGGCGGTGTCCGTGACCATGGGCCGCAGGCGGTCGGCGTGCTGGAGCAGCTCGTCGAGCGTCTCGTCGACCGTGATGGCACGCCGGTTGTAGACCTTCACCAGCAGGTGGTTCTTCTGGTCCAGCGAGCCCTCGATCTTGGCGCGCAGGATCTTCTCGTCGAACAGGTCCCACATGCGGATGCCGACACGGTTGGTCTTGTCGGCGTACGCCGGGCCGATCCCCCGGCCCGTGGTGCCGATGCGGCGCTTGCCGAGGAACCGCTCCGTCACCTTGTCGATGGTGCGGTGGTACGGGGCGATGATGTGGGCGCTGCCCGAGACGAGCAGGCGGGACACGTCCACGCCACGCGCGATCAGCGCGTCCAGCTCCTCGAACAGGACCTCGATGTCGACCACCACGCCGTTGGCGATGACCGGCACGACGCCGGGCGACAGGATGCCCGACGGCAGCAGGTGCAGGGCGTACTTCTCGTCGTCGATGACGACCGTGTGCCCCGCGTTGTTACCACCGTTGAACTTGACCACGTAGTCGACGCGGGAGCCCAGGAGGTCCGTCGCCTTTCCCTTGCCCTCATCGCCCCACTGGGCCCCGACGAGCACGACGCCTGGCATGGATCTCCACCTTCTCGAATTCCTAGGGTTGCCCCGCAGAGTGCGCTCCGTTGGCGCCCGCGGGCCGCGCCCGAGTCTACTTCGTGGTGGGCACCAGGGCGCGAACCTCGTCCACGGACGTGCCGGAGTCGCCCAGGAACGTGGCGCAGCGCTCGGCCTCGGCCTCCTCGCCGATGCGGTGCGCGGCCTCCGAGAGAGCCAGCAGCGCGCGGAGGAAACCCTGGTTGGGCACGTGGCCGGCCGGGATCGGGCCCTGCCCGCGCCAGCCCGACCGGCGCAGCGCGTCGAGCCCGCGGTGGTAGCCGGTGCGCGCGTAGGCGTACGCCTCCACGTCGCCCGCGGCGGTGCCCGCCGTCAGCGCGCGCTCGGCGAGGACCGCCCACACGAGGGACGACGCCGGGGCCTGGGCCGCCACCGCGACCGGGTCGCCGCCGTCGGCCAGCTGCTCGCGCGCGGTCGGGTGGTCGTCGGACAGCAGCGTGGGGGCAGGGCCCTGGAGCAGGTTCTCGTGGGAGCTCATGCTCGAATTGTCACACCCCGACGACACCTCGGGCGGACCTGGCGCACACTCGGGACAACACAGGACAAAGAGGTCGCACAGGATTGCCCTTGATGCCAACCACAACGGTGAATTTTGCCTTTCATCCGGTGCGATCGAGCAACAGTCGTTACGCTCGACACATGATCGAGATCGCGACGTCTCCCACGACGACGACGCTCGTGATCGCCGGCGACCTTGACCTCGCCGAACGAGACCAGTTCCCGGAGATCGCAGCGCGCGTGGTCGGCCTGCGCCGGCAGCTGCTCGTCATCGACATGTGCCGGGTGACCTTCATGGACTCCACCGGGGCCGCGTTCCTGATCTCCCTGGCCGACGCCGGGCGCAAGCGCGGCGGCGCCACCGTGATCCGCGGGGCCGACGAGCGGGACCTGTTCGTGCTCGAGGTGTGCGGGGCCATGGAGCTGTTCCGCGTGGACGACGAGCACTCGTGCGAGCCTGCCGCCCCCGACTCGGGGTTCGCCGTGATGACGTCGCGGGACGACGACTCGTCGCCGTTGTCCCACCGCGACGCGTCCACCGCGTAAAACGTTTCCCACCCGTCTCGCCCACGCGGCGGACGGTACCCGAAGGTCTCGCGAGACCCTGGCGGGGTGACCAAAGGTCCACCCCGCCGGTCCGCTACTTCGGCGGTGTCGGCTGACGGCGCAGCTTGGCCCAGACCAGCTTGCCCGAGCCCGACGGCCGCCAGCCCCACTCGGCCAGCCGGTCCACGATCTGCATGCCGAACCCGCCCAGGCGGTTCGGGTGCCCGTCGGTCGCGACCGGCGGCGCCGGGTTGTTGTCCTCGACCTCGATGCGCAGCCCGTCGCCCGTGTCGTACAGGCGCAGCGCGATGTGCCCCCAGCCGTGCAGCACCCCGTTCGCCACGAGCTCGGAGACCACCAGCTCGGCCTGCGCCGACTCCTCGATGCCCCACGCCTGGCAGGTGCGCAGCACGGCGTGCCGGGCCCGGCCGATCGAGGACGGCTCGCTCGGCAGCATCCAGCGCCGCCAGCGCGGAGACAGGGCCGTCTCCGCGGCGTCGCCAGCCGGGTCGGGGATCCGGACGACGACGATCGCCACGTCGTCCTCCGGCGCGTCCGCCAGGCGTGAGAGCAGCTCCTCGCCCACGCCCGCCGCGTCGCGGGCCGTGATCGCCGACGCGGTCTCCAGCAGGGCCTCCAGGCCCAGCCGCAGGGACCGGTCGCGGCGTTCGATGAGGCCGTCCGTGTAGAAGAGGAGCGTGTCGCCGGGGTGCAGCTTGGCCTCGCCCGTGGTCCGTTCCCGGGAGCCGAAGCCGACGAGCGCGCCGCCGCCGTCGTCCAGCTTGATCACCTCGCCGGCGCGCAGCAGGAGCGGCGGGAGGTGGCCCGCGCGCGAGTAGCCGATCGTCCAGGTGTCCGGCTCCTCCTCGCGCTGCAGGGAGGCGTACACCATGCTCGCCGAGCGCGGGATGCCCATGCCGGCGACGAGCTGGTCCACGCGTTCGAGCACCCGGCTCGGCGTGGACAGCTCGAACGCGTAGGAGCGCACCACGGAGCGCAGCTGGCCCATGGTCGCGGCGGCCTCGACGTCGTGCCCGACGACGTCGCCGATCACCAGCCCGACCAGCTCCGGCGAGATCTGCAGCACGTCGTACCAGTCGCCGCCCACCTGGGCGTGCTCGGCGTTCGGGGCGTAGTAGGTCCACACGTCGAGGCCCGCGACGTCGGCCTGCTCGGGGAGCATGGCGCGCTGCAGGGTCTCGGCGAGGCGGTGCTCGCGGGCGTACATCCGCGCGTTGTCGATGGCGCTGCCCGCGCGGCGCGCCACGACCTCGATCACGGTGCGCAGCGTGTCGGGCTCGTCGGCCTCGACGTAGTCGCCCGGCTCGTCCTCGTCCGGCACGATCACCACGAGGCCGAGCACGTCCCGCCGGCCGGCGACGGGATGCACCACCACGGAGTCCGGCGCCTTGCCCAGCTCGTCCGCGAGCCGGAGCGTCAGGTCGCGCTGCAGCCAGCCCGACGCCGAGTGCGGCGCGTGCGGGATGTCCAGGTGCAGCGTGACGGGGCCGTCCAGCACGCCGTCGAGCACGTCCTGGACGGAGTCCACGACCTCGAGGATCGGCATGGGGCCCGTCGTCACGGAGTCGCCGAGGGCGTCGGTCTGCGGACGGCGGCGCTGCGTCTTGTCCGCGATGTTGTCGCCCTCGATGTACCGCGCGTGCCGGCGGCCCCGGCCGCTCGGCGGCGCGGCGACGTCGACGCCGGCGGCGTGCTTGAGGCCGTCGTCGTTCACGTAGAAGCCCGCCCAGCGCACCATCGACTGGAGCAGCTCCGCGATGTCGCGCAGGGCGTACGGGTACTCGAGGTCCGTCAGGATCTCGGTGGTCTGCGCGATGAGGTCGAGGTCCTCGCGCTGCTGCCGCTCGATCTCCAGGCTCGCGAGCTGGGCGGCGTGCCGCTCCATGTGCTCGGAGACGTCCACGCTGAACCCGACCCAGTGGGTGATGCGGTCGTCGTGGCCGGCCCGGGCCGGGGTGAGCGTGAGCTGCGCCCAGCCGGTCGTGCCGCCACGCAGGTGCGACCGCACCGTCGCGTGCACCTCCTGGCCCGCGTTCACCAGCTCGGTCATCCGCTCCAGGTCCTGCGGCTCGACGAGCATCTCGCCGAGCCGGCGCACGGTGTACCCGGCGAAGTCGCTGAAGCGCACGCCCGCGTAGCGCTCGAACGCCTGGTTGGCCCAGAGCATGGGCATGCCGTCCTCGGTGGGACCCGTCAGGAACACGGGGAGGCCGACGGACACGGCGGCGCGCAGCACCACGTCGCCGACCGACGGCGGAAGGGTGCGCGGGATGCCCGTCCCCGAGAGCCGCGAGCGCGGGTCCGCGCCCGACACCCGGTGGGTACCGCCCGGGGGCGTGCCCGACGGGATGCTCGGCGGCACGCTGGCGGCCGGAGGCGGCACCGCACGGCCGTTGGCGTGCCCGCTCCCGTTCCGGTTCGCCGAGTCGTCCGACGAGGCGTTCACGGGTGCGCCGGATCGTGCGTTCGATGATGCGTTCGGGGTTGCGTTCGGCGTGTCGCCGGAAGTTCCGCCGATGATGCCGTTCGACATTCCGTCCTGGGTCGGACCGAGGCCGAAATTGGAAAGGCCGGGGTGCCGGGGCGCCGGAGAGGACGGTGTCGGACCGGATGAATCGGTCAAAATGCCCTCCCTACGGTATCTAATGCTCGAGGTGCTGTTCCAGCAGGACATTCAACCGTAGATTGGGACAGTCCGAGATCTGAACCTCAACCTCTATCATCGGACCGATACAGCGTCACGACCACTGCTCCCGGAAGGAGAACCGTGCAGGACGGAACCTATGACCCGCCGCGCGGTCCGCAGGGCGGGAGCCCCCAGGACCCCGGACATCAGACCCCCGAGATCGGCGATCCTGCGAGCATCCACGTCATCGTGGGCCGCTCGCGCGCACGGATCGTCCTCTCCGGGGAGATCGACGCCGACATCGGCGGCGACCTGCACGAGGCGACGGCTGCGGCCGAGGAGTCTCGTCTTCCCGTCGAGATCGACGCGCACCACGTGACCTTCATGGACTCGTCCGGCGTCGCGTTCCTCGCCCGGCTCGCGAGCCGCAGCCCGCACCGCGTGCGCGTGCTGCGGGCGCCCCCGACGGTGCGCTTCCTGCTGGAGGTCACCCGGATCGGCGACCTCCTCGACATCGTGGACGAGGACCCGGGCTTCGAGCTCGACGACGACGGCCCGTCGGGCCCGCCCTCGGGCACCGCCCCGGCCCCGGCGAACGTGGGCGGCCCGCCGACTTCCTGAGGAGCGTCGGTCAAGCAGGCTTATCGGTAAAAGGTCAGGTGATCGGCAGCGCGGGC
>NZ_JBHWZO010000296.1:0-7174 GCF_042728455.1 Promicromonospora sp. NPDC060204 | reverse complement strand
CCGCCCGCGGTGCGCGGGCGGCGTCAGCCGACGGGCATCAGGCCTTGGCGACCGTCACGGCGCGCTCCGGCCCGGCGCTCACGGTGAGGGACTCCGCCAGCGTCTCGCGGGAGACCAGGTCACGGTGCGCCTCGACGGCGGCGACCCACTCGGCGGGGACCGTGAGGTCCAGCGTGATGCGGTCGGCGACCTGCAGGCTCGCGGCCTTGCGCGCGTCCTGCACGTCCCGCACCACGTCGCGGGCGTAGCCCTCCGCCAGCAGCGCGTCGTCGAGCTCCAGGTCGAGCACCACGAACCCGCCGCCGGCCAGCACGCTCGCCGCCGTGGTGGGCTCCGCGGCGTCGGCCCCGGCGGTGTCGCCGGCGACGACGGTGGTCAGCTCGTACTCGCTCTCGAGCAGCTCCACGTCGCCGTCCGCCGTCGCGACCACCACGGCGCCCGCACCGGACACGGACCAGGCGCCGGACTTCGCCGCCTTGATCACGGCCTGCACGCCCCGGCCCAGGCGCGGCCCGGCGGCGCGGGCGTTGACCGCGAGCCGCTCGGTGACGCCGAACGAGGCCGCGACCTCGGGCGAGAACGCGACGAGGCGCACCTCCTTGACGTTCAGCTCCGTCTCCAGCAGCCCGGTGAACGGCGCGACGCCGTCCGGATCCGCGACCGCCACGACGAGCGACCGCAGCGGCTGCCGCACGCGCAGCTTGTTGGCCTTGCGCAGCGCCAGCGTCTGCGACACCACGGCCCGGGCGGACTCGACGGCGGCGACGAGCGCGTCGTCGGCCACCAGGACCTCGCCCTCGCGCGAGCCCGGCGCCAGCGACGGCCAGTCCGCCAGGTGCACGGAGCGCTCGCCGGTCAGGCCGCGCCAGACCTCCTCCGTGAGCAGCGGCGCGAGCGGCGCCATGACCCGGCACAGCACCTCCAGCGCGGTGGACAGGGTGTCGAACGCGTCGGCGTCCTCGGCCCAGAACCGGTCGCGCTGCGTGCGCACGTACCAGTTGGTCAGCGCGTCCAGGTACTGGCGCACCGAGTCGCAGGCACCCGCGATGTCGTACGTGTCGAGCTGCTCGGTCACGTCGGCGAGCAGGCCGCGCGTGCGCGCCAGCAGGTACCGGTCCATGACGGGCAGGCCGGCCACGCGCTCCGGCGTCAGCGGCTGGGCGGCGTAGCCCGCGCCGTCGTTCCCGGCGTTGGCGTACAGCGTGAAGAAGTAGTACGTGCTCCACAGCGGCAGCAGCACCTGGCGGACGGCGTCGCGGATGCCGTCCTCCGTGACGATGAGGTTGCCGCCGCGCAGGATCGGCGAGGCCATGAGGAACCAGCGCATCGCGTCGGAGCCGTCGCGGTCGAAGACCTCGTTGACGTCCGGGTAGTTCTTCAGCGACTTGCTCATCTTGCGGCCGTCGGAACCCAGCACGATGCCGTGCGAGACCGCCGTCTTGAACGCGGGCCGGTCGAACAGCGCCGTGGACAGCACGTGCATCATGTAGAACCAGCCACGCGTCTGGCCGATGTACTCCACGATGAAGTCGCCCGGGAAGTGGTGCTCGAACCAGTCCGAGTTCTCGAACGGGTAGTGCACCTGGCCGTACGGCATGGAGCCGGAGTCGAACCAGACGTCCAGCACGTCCTCGACGCGGCGCATCATGGACTGCCCGCTCGGGTCGTCCGGGTTGGGCCGGGTCAGGTCGTCGACGAACGGCCGGTGCAGGTTCGGCTTGCCGTCCTGGTCCAGCGGCAGCCGCCCGAAGTCCTTCTCCAGGTCCTCGAACGACCCGTAGACGTCGATCCGCGGGTACGCCGGGTTGTCCGACTTCCACACCGGCACGGGCGAGCCCCAGAACCGGTTGCGCGTGATCGACCAGTCGCGGGCGTTCTCCAGCCACTTGCCGAACTGGCCGTCCTTGATGTGGTCGGGCACCCAGGTGATCTCCTGGTTCAGCTCGCCCATGCGGTCCTTGAACTTCGTCACCTCGACGAACCACGAGGACACGCCCATGTAGATCAGCGGGTTCCGGCAGCGCCAGCAGTGCGGGTAGGAGTGCGCGTACTGCTCGCGGCGCAGCAGCACGGTGCCCGGCGTCGTCCGCCCGGCCTCGTCGTCGCCCGCGCCGCGCGTGCGCGCCTTGAGGTGGTCGATGATCGGGGCGTTCGCCGCGAAGACCTGCAGGCCCGCGTACTCCTCGACCGGGAAGGTGAACGCGCCGTCCGCGCCCACGGGGATCACCGGGTCCACGCCCTCGCGGTCGCTGACCTGCTTGTCCTCCTCACCGAACGCGCCGGCGTTGTGCACCAGGCCGGTGCCGTCGGTGGTGGTCACGAAGTCGGCCTCGACCACGCGGTGCGCACCTGCGTGGCCCTCGAAGTAGGCGAACGGCGGCTCGTAGGCGGCGCCCAGCAGGTCGCTCCCCTTGAGGCGCCCGACGACGGTCGGCTCCTCGGCGCCCTCGTCCGTGAGCTCACGGGCGTACGCCGCAACGCGGGCCTCGGCCAGCACGTACCGCTGCGGGGTGCCGGTGAACGACGACTCGACGATCGCGTAGTCGATGTCCGGCCCCACCATGACCAGCAGGTTGGACGGCAGGGTCCACGGCGTCGTGGTCCAGATGAGCAGGTGGTCGTCGGCGCGCAGCGTGTCCGCGCCCTCGGGCACCTCGGTGACCCGGAAGCCGACCGTGACGGCCGGGTCCTGGCGCTGCTGGTAGACGTCGTCGTCCATGCGCAGCTCGTGGTTGCTCAGCGGCGTCTGGTCGTTCCAGCAGTAGGGCAGCACGCGGAAGCCCTCGTAGATCAGGCCCTTGTCGAACAGCGACTTGAAGGCCCAGATGACGCTCTCCATGAACGTCGGGTTCAGGGTCTTGTAGTCGTTCTCGAAGTCCACCCAGCGCGCCTGGCGCGTGACGTACGTGCGCCACTCGTCGGTGTACTTGAGCACGCTGGAGCGGCAGGCCTCGTTGAACTTGTCGATGCCGAGCTCGACGATCTCTTCCTTGGTCTTGATGCCGAGCTGGCTCATGGCCTCCAGCTCCGCCGGCAGGCCGTGCGTGTCCCAGCCGAAGCGGCGCTCGACGCGCTGGCCCTTCATGGTCCGGTAGCGCGGCACGACGTCCTTCGCGTACCCGGTCAGCAGGTGGCCGTAGTGCGGCAGGCCGTTGGCGAACGGCGGCCCGTCGTAGAAGACGAACTCGTTGCTGCCGTTCTCGCCGGCCGGGCGGGCGTCGACAGAGGCGCGGAAGGTGTCGTCCTGCTCCCAGTACGCGAGGATGTCGCGCTCGAGGTCGGGCAGGCTGGGCGAGGCGGGGACGGCGCTCTCGGCGTCGCTGGGACGGTGCAGCGGATAGGCCATGATTCTTCTGGCTCCTGGCGGGTACGCGGTTCGGCAGCAGGTGGACTTCTGTGGTGCTCTGCTGCGAGGACGCCGCACCTGGGTGCGCCGCGGTACCACCCCGCTTGCCGCCCGCATGCGCGGTCGGCCGCTCGTTGACGGCTGTGACGGGCCTACCCGTCCGGTTCTACTGGGGCTTCCCGCTGCCTGACGGCGGTGGGGTGGACCTGTTCTTCCGGAGGCTCACCGGTGATGGCCGGGTCGATGCCTGTGGGGCAATCCTACCGAACCTCGGCAACCGGAAAGATCCCGCGTGCAACCTGATCGCACCCGGGACGCGTCCATGGGGCATGAGCACAATCAGCGAAGCGACCGGTCCGCCGGTCCGCACCTCCCGGCAGGACGGGCCGGCGGCGGCCCAGGACGACGCCCCCGGGTTCTCGGTGGTCCGCACCGGCGCGTCCGCCGAGGAGCAGTTCCGGCTGTTCGCCGTCGAGCACACCGCCGCCCTGCACCGCATCGCCTACCTGCTGTGCGGTGACGACCACCGCGCGCACGACCTCGCCCAGATCGCGCTGGAGCGCACCTACCGCCGCTGGTCCCGGATCAACGGCAACCCGTTCGCCTACGCCCGGAAGGTGCTGGCCACCGCCCGCATCGACGGCTGGCGGCGCACCCGCCGCGAGGTGCTCCAGCCGCCGGAGGACCTGGCCGTCGCGCAGGAGCGGCAGGACGTCGTCGGCTCCGTCGGCGACAGCGGTGCGCAGGTCGCGGAGCGCGAACGCCTCGTGCGGGCGCTGCGGCAGCTCGGGCCGGGCCAGCGGCGGGTCGTGGTGCTGCGGCACCTGCTCGACCGGTCGGAGGCCGACGTCGCCGAGGAGCTCGGCGTCAGCGTCGGCAACGTGAAGTCCCAGGGCGCACGCGGCCTCGCCCGCCTGCGCACGTTGCTCTCGGAAGGAGCAGAGGCATGACCAGCTACGACCACGCCCAGGAGCCGCTCGACGACGGCTGGCTGGCGCACGTCCGCGAGGTGAGCGGCGGTGTGGTGCCGCCGAGCCCCGCCGACGCCCACGCGCTGGCGAACGTCGCCGTGCGCCGCACCCGTACCCGCCGCGCGGTCCTCGCGACCGGCGGCGGCCTGACGGCGGTGGCGGCCTTCGCGGGCGCCGCGTTCGCCCTCGGCGGCCCGACGACGAGCGGGGAGCTGCTTCCGGGCGGGGCGCCGTCTTCGTCGGCGTCGGTCTCGGCGTCGGCGTCGGGTGCTGACGCGGCCGCGGCCGCCGGTGCCGGCTCCGCGGAGGTCCCCGCCGGGTGGGACACGGACACGCTGGACGGCCTCACTTACGCGCTGCCGCCGGACGTCACGCGCTCCGGCGACCGGATCGAGGCGGAGCCCGGCATCCTCGCCGACTTCTGGCGGCACAAGGGCGAGGACGTGCCGCCCTACATCCACGTCGCCCGCATCACGCCCGAGTACGAGTTCTACGACACCAAGGCGCGTGGCCTGACCCAGACCCCGGGCGCCGAGGCCGACGAGTTCGACCTCCCGGGTGCCTCCGTGGCGACCGTCGAGAAGGGCACCGAGGAGCTGCGCGAGGTCATGGGTGCGAGCCCGACCGGCACGGCCGACCTGGTCCGGATCATCGTGCACCGGGCCGACGGCCCCGACCGGTTCCTCATCACGATGACCCTGCCGGAGGACGCCGACGACGCCTGGGTCGACACGTTCCTCAACACCCTGAGCCTCGACTGAGGCGTCCTGAGGTGTCCTGAGCCCCGACCGAGGCGCGCGAGTGACCATGCATCTGCTGCCAGGACCAGCTCTGTCCTGGCAGCAGATGCATGGTCCCTCACTGCCCTGTGGATGACAACGACGGCCAAACGGCATCATCAGATGTAATGAGCATGTGCCGCCAAGAATGCCCGTCCCCCGAACGTTGCTGCACCTGGCCCGGCAGCAGGCCGGCCTGGTGTCCGCCGAGCAGTGCGAGGCCGTCGGCGTCGGGCCCTCACGACGACGCAACCTCGTCGCACGCGGCGGGTGGCGGCGCGTGACACGCCGCGTCTTCGACACGACCGCCGTCCCGGCCGAGATGCACCCCTACGACGTCGACCGGCTGCGCTCGGCGTGGACGGCACTGCTGGCCAACCCGCTTGCCATCGCCGTCGGCGCGTGCGCGTTGGTGCTGCACGGCGTCCAGGGGCTGCCCCGCAAGATCACGCCAGAGGCGACCTTCGCCGGAGGAGTCGCACGCAAGTCCCGCGACGGGATCGCGTTCCGCCAGTACGTGAGCGGCATGGCGACGGTCGAGATCGCCGGGCGGGACGTGGTCGTGGTCGGACAGGCACTGATCCAGACCCTGCCGACGCTGACCCGCGACCAGGCCGTCGCCTGCCTGGACAGCGCGTTGTACCGGGGCCTGATCCGACCGGACCACCTGGCCGAGATCCGGCGCGGGCTGGAGGGCCGCAGAGGGGCCCGCCGCGCGATCCCCTGGCTCTCACTGGCTCACGGCAGGGCCGAGTCTCCGCCCGAGAGCCGTGCCCGGCTCCGCTGTCACGATGCCGCCATCGCACCGGATGACCTGCAGCGGGACTTCTTCGACGGGCGGGGCCGATTCCTGGGCCGCGCCGACCTCGCCTGGCACCTGGGCGGCAACCGCTAGTTGATCGTCGAGATCGACTCACAGGAGTTCCACGACGCCGAGCGGCAGGTCCGACGAGATGCGAACCGGCAGAACGGCCTCGCCGGCGAGGGACAGAACATCATCTTGCGGTTCTTTCCCGGCCAGGTCACCGGCGGGCATCTCGTCGGGGAGGTCGCCCAGGTCCTCCGGCGCGAGGGCTGGGCTCCGGGCCGAGACCTGCCTCCGCGGCCCCGCACCGCCTCGAGCCGGCGCCGCCAGAAAGAAATGACCATGCAGTTGCTGCCACGACAGACCCTGCTCTGGCAGCAACTGCATGGTCAATGCCCGGGGCGGGCAGGGTGAGCCAGATCACATGCGGAGCGGAAATACTCTGTGGTTCACGAACGATTGACCTTGGAGGCCGCATCGGCCGGACACGACACCTCCAGGAGGAACCCGACCATGGCAACACTGCTGCACATCGACGCGAGCATCCAGGGCGACAACTCGGTCAGCCGGCAGCTCACCGCACGGGCCGCGAGCGCCTGGCACGCCGCGCACCCGGGCGGCACGGTGACCTACCGCGACCTCGGCGCGCACCCGGTGCCGCACTTCGACACGGCCGCCAACGTCAGCCGCGGCCTGCCGGCCGACCAGCACACCCCCGAGCAGGCCGAGTCGTGGGCCCGGATCTCGGAGCTCGTGGGCGAGGTCGCGGCCGCCGACACGGTGCTGCTCGGCCTGCCGATCTACAACTACGGGGCGCCGAGCACGGTGAAGTCCTGGGTGGACCACCTGATGGCGCCCGGGCTGTCCATCGACCCCGAGACCGGCAAGGGCCTGCTGGGCGGCCGCGACTTCGTGGTCGTCGTCTCCCGCGGCGGCGGATACGGCGAGGGCGCGCCGCGGCACGGCTGGGACCACGCGACGGCGTGGCTGCCGCACGGCGTGGCGATGGTGGGGCTGGAGCCGCGCTTCATCACCACCGAGCTGACGCTCGCGGGGACCAACCCTGCGATGGCCGGGCTGGTGCCGCTGGCCGAGGAGAGCCGCCGGCAGGCCGAGGCCGCCATCGACGACCTGTGGGCGCCCGCGGTCGCGACCGCCTGAGCGCCCGCTCACGGCGTAATTCCCCACGTCGCGACCCCGTGCTCCCGTAGGGTTGCAACCGGGGGGGGCAGACCCAAGATGACCTGGTAGTATTAAAAAAAAACAACCCCCC